>NZ_JBXWRJ010000025.1:0-63146 GCF_059612845.1 Ruegeria sp. YKSE079
GATTCGCGCCCTTTTTGCCCTGATGCTGATGCTCTCGGCATCCGTGGCGCAGGCGCGGTGCACCGGAAGCGACCTGCGGGATCGTCTGACCCCGACATATGAGCAGCGTCTGCAACAGGAAATCCGCAAGGTTCCCTTTGCCTATGGCAACCACTGGGTTGCCACGCGGGGCGAGCGACGCATTCACGTGATCGGCACGCAGCACAACGGCGACAGCCGCATGCGGCGGGTCATGCGCAACCTGCGTCCGGTCATCCGGTCGGCCGACGTGGTGCTGCTGGAGGTAACGACCGCCGAGATAAGACAGCTCGATGACGTGCTGCAAAGCAATCCCGGCCTCCTGCTCATTCCGCGCGGCCCGACGCTGGCAGACATGATGTCGGCTGAGGACTGGAGCATGCTGAAGCTGCGGATGCTGCCCGAGGGTCTGGACCCCAAGGTGCTGGCCCGGCTGCAGCCATGGTACATTTCGCTGACCCTGTCGCGCTCGGGCTGTGGCGGGCGCGGCATCGCCGCCTATGCCGGGCTGGATGAACGGATCGAACGCATGGCCCTTCGCAGCGGTGTCCGCGTCGCATCGCTCGAACGGGTGGGCGACGGTATGCGCGCGCTGTCGGATCAGCCGGTGCGCGACCAGTTGCGCCTGTTGGAGCTGGATATCAAAAGCTCGCTCAACTATGACGATCAGGTCGTCACGCTGGGCAACGCCTATTTCGACGAACGGCTGGCCGAGGCCATGCTGATCCAGAAATGGACGCTGTACCGCGACATCGACATCCCGCGCCGCGAAGTCACGCGCCTGTTGCAGCAATATGACCGACGGATTCTGGCCGGCCGCAACCGGGCATGGCTGCCGGTGATCCTGAACGCCAGGGGAAAGACGGTTGTGGTCGCCGTCGGGGCGGGGCATCTTGCCGGACAACAAGGGGTTTTGAACCTGCTCCAGAACAACGGATATACCCTGACCCGCGCCGAATTCTGAATTTCAACAATGGATGATTTCATGCGTCTGCTGCTTGCATTTGTAATTTCCTGCCTGTTGCCGGCGACGGCTTTTGCCGCATGCGAAGGGCGTGATCTGCGGCTGGACCTGACCGCCGGGGACCGTGCCGCGCTGGATGCCGAGCTGGCGGAAATTCCTTTTGCCGAGGGCAACCACTGGATCGCGCGCAAGGATGGAACGACCCTGCATCTGGTCGGAACGTTGCACACCAGCGACCCGCGGATGGACGCGATCGTCGATCGGCTGACCCCCGCACTGTCGCAGGCCGATGCGTTCTGGTTCGAGGTCAAGAAAACCGACATGGAGGCGTTCGAACAGGGGCTGGCCACCGATTTCAGCCCGGTCCTGATCACCTCGGGGCCGACCCTGATCGACCTGTTGGACGACGAAAGCTGGGCCGCGCTATCCAACCGTCTGGCGGAACGCGGCATTGCAAGCTGGATGGCGGCCAAGATGAAGCCGTGGTTTCTGAGCATGATGCTGGGTATCCCGCCCTGCATCGTCAAAACCCCCGGCGCCGACCGGGGCATGGATCAGCGGCTGACCGAACTGGCCGAGGCGCATGACATCCCGCAGCACTCGCTGGAACAGGTCAGCGACCTGATCGCGATTTTCGAAAGCCACCCGATCGAGGAACAGGCGCAATCCATCGTCCGGATGGCCGACGCGTTCGAGGCCGGGGACGACCACATGGTCACGATGGCCAATGCGTATATGGAGGAACGGCACGCCGAGATTCTGCTGGTCGCGCGCCTGCTGGGGCAAGAGACGTCCGAGATTGCACAGGACGAATTCGACAAGGAATGGGCAACCTTCGAGGACCAGCTTGTCGTGCAGCGCAACCGGAACTGGCTGACCCATATCCTGGGCATTCAGGGCCAGACCGCAGTCATCGCCGTAGGTGCCGGCCACCTCGCCGGAGAAGAGGGGTTGCTTCACCAGCTCGAACAGGCCGGCTATGATCTGCAGCGCGCCGAATTCTGACATCTGAGCGCCGGATCAGACCAACCGTCGCATGCCGCGTTCTGCCGGGTGACAAGCCGATGTGACCGCCCTATAAGGCGCGCAAATTTCCAATTCGCAGGACGCTGACATGACCACCCAAGTATTTGGCCACAAATCCCCCGACACCGACTCGACCGGTTCGCCCATCGTCTGGGCCTGGTACCTGAACGAGGTCAAGGGCGTCGCCGCAACCCCGGTTCTGCTGGGCGAGCCCAACACCGAGGCCGCGTTCATGCTGCAGCGCTGGAACCTCGACAAACCGGCCATCATCGCCGATGTCGAAGATGGCGCGCCAGTCGTGATCGTTGACACCAACAACCCCGCCGAGTTGCCCGCCAACATCAACGGTGCCGACATCCGCGCCATCGTCGATCACCACAAGCTGGTCGGCGGTCTGGAAACCAAGGGTCCGATCGACATCACCGTGCGCCCGCTGGCCTGCACCGCCACCATCATGATCGACCTGATGGGCGACGATGCCGACAAGATGCCCGAGGCGATCAAGGGTGCGGCGCTGACCTGCATCCTGTCCGACACGCTGGAGTTCCGCTCGCCCACCACCACCGACCACGACAGGGCAGTGGCCGAGAAACTGGCCGTCGATCTGGGACTCGACATCCCGGCCTATGCCGCTGAAATGTTCGCGGCCAAGTCGGACGTATCGTCGTTCTCGGATGCCGAACTGATCCGCATGGACAGCAAAGAATACGAGGTTGACGGAACCAAGTTCCGCGTCTCGGTTCTGGAAACCACCGCGCCGGGCGTGGTGCTGGACCGCAAGGCCAGCCTGACCGACTCGATGGTCGAGGTCGCCAAGGAAGATGGCGTCGATCAGGTGCTGCTGTTCGTGGTGGACATCCTGAACGAAGAGGCGACGCTGCTGGTGCCCAACGATCTGGTCAAGGGCGTGGCCGAGAAAAGCTTTGGCGCCACTGTCGATGGCGACGCCGTTGTTCTGCCCGGCATCATGAGCCGCAAAAAGCAGATCATTCCGAATCTCAAGGTCTGATCCCATCGCATCGCTGCGCGAAAGGCGCCCGACCGGGCGCCTTTCTTCTTCGCCTTTTGCGAACATTCTCGGTTGTTTTATCGATAGACTGCAATTCCGGCGCGTTAGTTATTGTCGCCGGAGAAGCCAGGATTTGTCAGCTCAACTTGTTCAGATCATTGCAAAAAGATGGCATGTGTGCAAAACGGTCCGCACACGCATAATTGGAAATTGAAAGGCGTAATTCGTGCTAAAGAATATCATTCTCACCGGCTTTCTGATGGTGCCGCTGGCCGCATGTGCAACTTGGGAAACAAGCAATATCGACAACAATCCGCCTGAGGCCGCCGTCGCCGCGATCACCCCGGGCGAAGTCCATCTGACCAGCGCCGCTTTTGACCCGGCCACACAGACAAAGATCTCGGATCTAAAAGTTTCGGTCAACAAGACAACGGCCTTCCATCCGGAGCCGACCGTTGAGCATGTGGAACAGAAGCTGCGCGAGGAAGCGGCAAAGATTGGTGCGGATACCGTTGTCGATACCAAGATTACCGGTGTGAAGGTCACACCCTTCAGCTGGGGCACCCGAGTTGGAACCGGAACCGCTGTTCGTGTCCAATAGAGGCTACGGAAATCCGGTCAATTCGACAGCTTGACCAAGCATTGCCCGGACCATGCCAAACCCGTAAAAGACGCCGCTCGGCGTCTTTTTTTCCGGCGTAATACCCTCAACCCGATCCCGGACCGCCGTTCGACCGGACCAGGGCGGATGTTGGGCAATTCCGACAACGTTCCCGACGCCCAGACAAGCAGCATGGTCAATGCCCGTCAGTTGGGGCATAACCGCCATAAACGCACAGGACATCAAGGCCCCATGACACAGATCATTCATTCGCTTTCCGAAATTTCCGACCGGTACAAGGCTCTGTTCGTCGATCTGTGGGGTTGTGTTCACAATGGCATCACTGCCTTTCCCGAAGCAGTCACGGCGCTGAAGGATTTCCGCGCGGCGGGCGGCAAGGTGGTTCTGGTGACCAACTCGCCAAAACCCCGGGCCGGTGTCGCGGTGCAGTTGGGGCATTTCAACGTGCCGAACGATTGCTATGACACCATCGCCACCAGCGGCGACTCGGCGCGGTCGGCAATGTTTCTGGGGGCGGTCGGTCACAAGGTCTATTTCATGGGGGAATGGCAGCGCGACGAGGGGTTTTTTGAGCCGCTGAAGCTGTTGGACCATCCCATTCACATCGACCGGGTCCCGCTGGACGAGGCCGAAGGCATCGTCTGCTGTGGCCCGTTCGATCCTATGGCAGATCCGGACGTGAACCGCCCCGATTTCCTTTTTGCCAAGCAGAAGGGGCTCAAGTTGCTCTGCGCCAACCCCGATATCGTCGTCGACCGGGGCGAGGTGCGCGAATGGTGCGCGGGCGCTTTGGCGCGGCTTTACACCGAGATGGGCGGCGAGAGCCTCTATTTCGGCAAACCTCACCCGCCAATCTATGATCTGGCCCGCCGCAGGCTGGCAGCGTTGGGCACCGATATCCCCGATTCCGACATTCTTGCTATCGGTGACGGCCCCGCCACCGACATCGCCGGCGCAATGGGTGAAGGCATCGATTCCCTGTTCATCACGGGCGGTCTGGCTGCATCCGAGACAAAAACATCGGTCCACCCTCATCATGAATCTCTAATGGACTATATAAAAAGGGAAAAAATGGAACCGACCTATTCAATCGGACGTTTGCGCTAGCGGAATTAGGGGTTGATTTTCTGCGACTGCGAAGTAATAAAGTTGCTCATCACCGGTCGGAAGTAACGTTTTGTTGCCCGGCCACGGCATTGAGAGGGCGACATGTTGGACAATCTTCCGCGCGGAACCATCTGCATCGAGGACATCGAAATGGGCATGACCCGTCACCTGCGCAAAGTGGTGACGGACGAGGATATCGAGATGTTCGCCCAGGTTTCGACCGACCGCAATCCGGTGCATCTGGACGACGACTATGCCCGGGACACGATCTTTGAAGGCCGTATTGCGCACGGCATGCTGACCGCCGGGCTGATCTCGGCGGTGATCGGCGAGCAGTTGCCCGGCCACGGCACCGTTTACATGGGCCAGACCCTGAAATTCCTGGCCCCCGTCCGCCCCGGCGACATGGTCTATGCCGAGGTCAAGGTAGTCGATATCGATATCTCAAAGCGCCGGGTCAAGCTGGACTGTCACTGTGCCGTTGACGGCAAGAAGGTGCTGGTTGGCGAGGCCATGGTTCTGGCCCCCTCGCGCAAATTCGACTGATCCCGGAACTTGGCCAAAACCTGCAAGTAAGTTACACTTTTCCCGTCGTTAGTGCCGGCGGGAGGAGAGATGCAGCGTAGGCTAGCCACGATACTGGTCGGCGACATCGTTGGCTCCACCCGCCAGATGGAGCAGGACGAAGAGCGGGCTATTCGCAGTTTTTCGGATCGGCTTGCGGTGGTTTCCGAGACCGTAAACAAGCATGACGGGCGGGTTTTCAACCAGGCCGGCGATGCGGTTCTGGCCGAATTCCAGAGCCCGGTGAACGCGTTGCGGGCCGCGATGGCTGCGCGCGGAGCGATTAACGCGGCACAAAAATCGACCGTGTCGGACATGCGGTTTGGCCTGCATCTGGCGGATGTGGTGGACGTGGACGGAGACCTGCGCGGCGATGGCGTCAATATCGCGGCGCGCATTCAATCGGCGGCCGATCCGGGCGCAATTGACACCAGCCAGAGCCTGTTCGATCAGGTTCGCCGCAATTCGCCCTGTGTCTTCGACGATATAGGCGAGCGTCGGTTCAAGGGTATTTCAGAACCGATTCACGTGTTTCGCGTCCGGGAAGAAATCGTGCGTTTCCGGGGTCGGGCCAGCGAGCAGTTCAAGTTGGATGTGCACGCCAAACGCCCACATTCGATTGCGGTTCTGCCCCTGCTCTCGGCAAGTTCCGCCGATACCGACCAAAATACGCTTGCCGACGGGCTGACCGAGGATCTGATCCTGGACCTTGGTCGGATGAAACAGTTGTTCGTGGTATCGGCCACCGCCTCGATGGGTCTGTCCAATCGCGATCCTGTCGCGGCGGGCAATCTGTTGGGGGTTCGCTTCATTTTGACCGGCTCCATCCGGTCTTTGGGGTCGAAGCTGCGGCTGAACCTCAATCTTGTCGAAACTGAGAACGGACAGGTTCTTTGGACCGACCGCATCCAACGCCCGTTCGATGAATTCGTCGACATGATGGAAGAGATCACCGCCCGTGTAACCGCAACAGTGACAGGGCGCGTTCTGGAAGCCGACACCCAAACCGCCCGCCAACGCCCGGCGAGTTCTTTGACGGCCTACGAATATTACCTGCGGGGGCTGGACTATCACCGCAGAGGGGGCGTCACCGATCAGAACGTTCACAAGGCCTTGCACTGGTTTGAAAAGGCGATCGAGACCGATCCGAACTTTGCCAAGGCTCAGGCCATGTGGGTGTGTTCGGCATCCGGATTGCCCGACTACGACTGGGGCGACGGGAGGCGGCGCACCGAACGGGCCTTGCAACTTGACCCAAACGACCCCGAGGCCAACCGCATTATGGGTTCGATCCTGATGCTGGAATACAAATTCGATGCCTCGCGCACCTATCACCGCAAGGCGATCGAGCTTGCTCCAAATGACGCGTATATCATTGGCCGGTGCGCGGCGTTTCATAACTTCGCAGGTGAACCGGAAACCGCCTTGTCGCTGCTGGACCGCGCCGGAGCACTCGATCCGTTCCTGCCTGCGTGGATCACCGAGGAAAGGATCGCGGCCCTTTATCATCTGCAAAGATACGACGACGTTCTGAGTGCCGCGCGCGACCTGCCCTTTCAGACGCGACGAAGCTTGTTGTACAAGGCCGCCTCGCGGGTCGCGTTGGGCGACACCCGGCAAGCCGTTGCAAACGTGGCCGACGCGTTGGGCCGTGACGCAGATCTGACTGTCGAATTCGTTCGCTTCAACGAATGCTACCAGGACCGCAGCATAGCGAAGACGCTGATAGACCGATTGCTGCAGGCGGGGCTGCCGAAATAGCTCAGCGAATGATCCGGGCGCAAACCGAATTGCTATTTTTTGCGCGGCTTCGAGCGCCCTTTCAGAACCCCTGATTCAAGGATGATCTCGGAAACAAGGTGCTCACGGCGATAGGCCATCACGTGAACGCCCGACACGCCTGCGATTTCCTTGATCTGCTGAATCAGTTCGACACAGATTTTCTTGCCTTCTTCCGCCGGTTTGTCGGCCTTTTCCATCCGGTCGATGATGTCGTCGGGAATGTGGATGCCCGGCACGTTCGACCGCATCCAGCGCGCCGCCTTGGCCGAGGCCATCGGCCCCACCCCGGCGATGATGTAGACCTTTTTGTCCAGCCCTTCGTCGCGCACCCGCGACATGAATTTCTCGAACAGCGGGATGTCGTAGATATAGTTGGTCTGAATATACTCGGCCCCCGCCTCGACCTTTTTGGCCAGCCGGTTCGGGCGCCAGTCATAGGGCGGAATGCAGGGATTTTCAGCAGCCCCCAGAAACAATTGCGGCGGCCGCGTGATCTTACGGCCGGACAGGAACTTGCCCTGATCCCGCATGGTCCGGATCGTGCGCAACAGCGTCAGCGAGTCGAAATCGAACACCGGTTTCGCCCCCGGCTGATCGCCGGTACCGACGCCATCCCCGGTCAGGCACAGCACGTTGCTGACACCCAGCGCCGCCGCGCCCAGCACGTCGCCCTGAATGGCGATGCGGTTCCGGTCGCGGCAAGAGATCTGATAGACCGGCGAATAGCCCGCGCGTGTCAGCAACGCGCATATCCCGATCGAAGACATATGGCAGTTCGCGCCCGACGCATCGGTTGCGTTGATCGCATCCGCCACCTCACCCAGCGGTTGGGCGGCCTGAAACACATCTTCGGGATCGGCGCTGTCAGGCGGGTTCAGCTCTGCCGTCACCGCGAAGCGGCCAGATCGCAAAACCCGTTCCAACCGGCTGTGCGAGACATATCCCTCGGGCACGGGAACATAGCCCGAAGGCTCCACATCCTTGCTGGATGGTGCGCTCATGTTCTGCCTCCCTGATGCGTCGTGGCGCGTGGTGGTTCCTCGGCCAGCGGCGCCGAAGACGGCTCGTTCTTGCGCGCCTCGGGAAAGGCCTGCGCCAGCGTCTGGCGCGCGGCATTGCGCGCCTCGCGCCGTTTGGAGGCAATCTCGCGGCTGACCCGCAACCACGACGACGACCCCTTCAGCGTGTGTTCGACCGGCGGCAGCACCTGCTTGATCTTTTCCGGGCCTTCTCGCATCCGGCTCGACCCGTCCCAGGCCAGCGCCCAGACGCATTTCATATCGGGCTTCACCTCGCAGAACGCGCCCGGCCTCACCCCGCCGCAAGGACCGTTGCGCAATTGCTTGGGGCAGTTCATCGGGCACGACATGCCGGTCGAGGACAACACGCATTGCCCACACATCTTGCAATCGAACAGCAGGGTCTTGACGCCTTTTTCGACCAGTGCAATCGGGCGTTCGACGCGGTTATAGCCAATCTTGGCAAAGACCGGATCAAGCGCCACCATCCCTTGCTCGACGCGCTTGTAGACCCACTCGAAAAACCGAGCGTGGCGAATGGCGAATAGGCGCATTCTGTACATGAGGCACGACCTCAGGGTATGCCCGCGATCTCAAGGGACCGGAACCGAATACCTTTTTCCGACGGGCGGTTACATCAACCGGAGTTCCACTTTACACCTCGTCTTTTTGGCGGATCAAGAAATAGATTGGGCAATGCAAACCTGTCGCACAGCGACAGACAGCGTGGATGTCAAATCAGCCCGCCGGCCTTGGGCACACTTGTGACCCCGGCAATTCGTGAACTGGTGCTTGAACAAGGTCCGTTGTCAAGCTACGCAGGCGCCCATGCGGATCATTCGGGATTACCAGTTCGTCGAAGATCAGGATCGCGGCGCCAGCGTCGCGATTGGCAATTTCGACGGCGTCCATATCGGCCACCGGTCGGTGATCGAACTGGCCCGCGATGCCGCCCCCGACGCCCCCTTGGGCGTACTGACCTTCGAGCCGCACCCGCGCGAGTTCTTTGCCCCCGACAGCCCGCCTTTCCGGCTGATGCGCGGCAACACCCGCGCGCACCGGCTGGAAAAACTGGGGGTCAAAAAGCTGTATGAACTGCCCTTCAACGCCGCGCTGGCAGGACTGACACCAGAAGGTTTCGCAAGGGGCGTCATCTGCGACGGTCTGGGTTTGGCGCATGTCGTTGTCGGAGCGGATTTCTGTTTTGGCAAGGGCCGCAGCGGTAACGCCGAAGACATGGCGCGGTTTGGCCGCGAAATGGGGTTTGGCGTAACGATCGCCCCCTTGATGGAACGGTCCGACAACGTCGTTTCATCCACTGCGATCCGTACTGCGCTGACCGAAGGCCGGCCGCGCGATGCAGCCACGATGCTGGGCCACTGGCACCGGATCGAGGGCGAAGTCATTGGCGGCGAACAGCGCGGACGCGAGTTGGGCTTTCCCACTGCCAACATGTCGATCGAGGGGCTGCACCAGCCGAAATTCGGTGTCTACGCGGTGCTGGTCGATGTCCTGGACGGACCGCATCAGGGCAGCTATCACGGCGCCGCCTCGGTCGGCACCCGACCGATGTTCCGGGGCGAGCAGCCCAATATCGAAACCTTCCTGTTCGATTTCTCGGGCGATCTTTACGGCGCGACACTCTCGGTCGGGTTGGTCGAGTATCTGCGCCCCGAGATGACATTTGACGGGCTCGACGCGCTGGTCGCACAGATGGATGCCGACTGTGCAAAAGCACGCGAGATTCTGGTGGCGGTATGAGCAAGGACCCCATCGACCGCACCGGGCTTGCCCCGCGTTTCTGGGAGCGCAAGCCGCTGCGCAAGATGAACCCGCAGGAATGGGAAGCGCTGTGCGACGGGTGCGGCAAATGCTGCCTGAACAAGCTGGAAGACGAGGACAGCGGCGAGGTGGCCCTGACCTGTGTCGCCTGCCGTCTGCTGGATGACGAAACCTGCCGCTGCACCCAATACGATATCCGCCACCAGTTTGTGCCGGAATGCATCGTGATGCGCCCCGACAATATCGACACCCACGCCTATTGGTTGCCGCAAACCTGCGCCTATCGCCTGTTATGGGAGGGCAAGCCGCTTTACGACTGGCACCCGCTGATCTCTGGCACACCCGAAAGCGTGCATGCGGCGGGTATTTCGGTACGTCACAAGACCGTTTCGGAATTCGAAACCCCCGAAGAAGAGTGGGAAGACCACATAATCAAGGAACCGATCTGATGTTTTTTGCCTCTGACAATTCCGGCCCCGCTCACCCCGAGGTTCTGCAAGCGCTGACCGAGGCCAATCAGGGCTATGCCATGGCCTATGGCGCCGACGCCCTGATGAACGAGGTGCGCGATAACATCCGCGGCATATTCGAGGCCCCCGGCGCGGCGGTCTATCTGGTGGCAACCGGCACGGCGGCCAACTCGCTGGCCCTGGCCACACTGTCAAACCCGTGGGAAACTGTGTTCTGCTCGCCCGTCGCCCATATCCACGAAGACGAGTGCAACGCACCCGAATTCTACAGCGGCGCCAAGCTGACCCTGGTTCCCGGTGGTGACAAGATGACCCCCGAGGCGCTGCGCGGAGCGATTGCGGGCGAAGAAACCCGTGGCGTGCATGGGCCACAGCGCGGGCCGGTGTCGATCACCCAGGTGACCGAGCGCGGCTCGGTCTATTCGCTGGGCGAATTGCAGGCGCTCTGCGCCGTGGCCAAGGGCTATGGGTTGCCGGTGCACTTGGACGGCGCCCGTTTTGCCAATGCGCTGGTGGCGCTGAACTGTTCGCCCGCCGAGATGACATGGAGGGCCGGCGTCGACGCTGTCAGCTTTGGCGGCACCAAGAACGGCTGCATGGGGGTCGAGGCGGTCATCTTCTTTGACGAAAGCAAGGCCTGGGAATTCGAACTGCGCCGCAAACGCGGGGCGCACCTGTTTTCCAAGCACCGCTATCTGTCGGCCCAGATGGCGGCCTATCTCAAGGATGACCTGTGGCTGAAATCAGCGCGTCAGGCCAATGCCAACTGCGCCCGGCTGTCCGATGGCCTGCGCAAGGCGGGGGCCGCCTTCCTGCATGAACCACAGGCCAACATCATCTTCGCCAGCTTCCCCCGCAGCACCCACAAGCGCCTGCACGACGCGGGTGCGGTCTATCACCTGTGGGGGGCGGAGCTTGAAGGCGACGACGATACCGAGGCCCTGGCCTGCCGCCTGGTCTGCGACTGGTCGATCGGCACCGCGCAGATCGACCAGTTCCTGACGCTGCTCACCTGATCAGACACGCGCCCAGAACCCAGCGATCCGATCCGCCGTCTCGCGGGGGTGCGAGATCGGCGCCATGTGCCCTGCTCCGTCGATCACGTCGCTGACCGCGTCGGGAAGACGGCGCGCCAATCCTTCGTTGATCGCGGCGATTACCGGGTGGGTCAGTGACCCGCGCAACAACAGGACCGGCATCGACGCCCGGTCCAGAACGCCCGGTTTCAGCAACCCCGCGCGATCGTTGAACAACGTGTCATCCACCGTCGGCACCACGTGAATGCCTCGGATCATCGCCGCCCGCGTATTGTCCGGCAATTGTGGCCAGCGCGGGCTGTCCTCGGTGCTCCACATCCGGTTGAACAACCGTGCCGCCAGCGCCTCGTCCCCTGCCGCCAGTGCCTCCAGATAGGGTCCGGCATCCTCGGCATGCTGTTCGATCAACCCCGGCGCATCCCTGACGGCGACCGCAAAGAACACCGGCTCGATCAAAACCACGCTGCGCACCAGATCCGGGCGTTCGACCGCCAGGCGCAACGCCACCGTCGCCCCGAAGGAATGACCAATCAGATCCATCGGTTCGCTCAGTTGGGTTTCGGCGATCTCGACGATCCGGTCCTGGAAATCACCCACCTTGTCCCAATCCGGGCTGCGACCATGCGACAGCATGTCGGGCGCGGTAAAAGTTGCCTGCCCTCCCAGGCACTCTGCCAGCCCCCGCCACGCGCCGGAATGGGCGATGGTGCAGTGCAGCGCCAGCACCCGGCGCGCACCGTGCCCCAGCACGCGCACATGGAAAGGCTGCTGCAACGCGGCGTGATCCCTCACGCCTTCATCTCCGCCAGGTGGGCGTCAAGATCGTCCAGCCGGTCCTGACCCCAGAACCGCTGCCCGTCGGACGTGATATAGAACGGCGCGCCGAACACCCCGCGATCGACCGCCTCTTCCAGATTGGCGGCATAGGTCTCGGCCCCGACCAGCAATCCGCTATCCGCCAGCCCCGGATCGAACCCGGCCTGTTCCAGGCACTCGCGGATCACCTCGTCCTGAGCGATATCCTTCTGCCCGGCCCAGCAGGCCCGCAAGATGGAATGGCACAGTTTTCCAATGTCGCCCGCCCCATCCTTGGCCGCCGCGATAATCGCGTAGGAAGACGGTGCCGCATTGGTCGGCCAATGTGCGGGCTGCAGGTTGAACTCCATCCCCAGCTTCCGTGCCTGCCGCACCAGTTCCTGCGCCCGGTA
Organism: Ruegeria sp. YKSE079; assembly: GCF_059612845.1. NCBI lineage: Bacteria > Pseudomonadati > Pseudomonadota > Alphaproteobacteria > Rhodobacterales > Roseobacteraceae > Ruegeria > Ruegeria sp. YKSE079. Next base: position 12,609 of record NZ_JBXWRJ010000025.1, read on the forward strand.
CTCGATCCGCGATTTATGCCGGTCTTTGGGCGGCGTTCCCCCGGTTCGGCCAAAAAGCGCAATGATGTCGACCGGCTTGTAGGCGATTGTCGCGCCGTGCCTGGCCGCGACCTCCTCCAACCGCTGCCCCGCCAGATAGCTGTAGGGCGACAGTGTCGCAAAAAAGTAGTCGATATCGGCCATGTTCACTTTCTCCGCTGCTGAACCTTTGCGGGACGGTAAGCCCATGTTAAGCGGTGTCAACATCACGAATCTGTCACATAACCTGCCGCTGCCCCGGGAATCACAGAACAATGCCGACACTCAACGAACCCAAGCTCATCTCTGGGAACGCCAACCTTCCACTTGCCAATGCCATCGCCCGCCGGATGAGCCTGTATCGCGGCGTCGATCAGGAACTGGTCGACGCACGGGTGGAGCGGTTCAACGACGGTGAGATCTTCGTCGAAGTGTTCGAAAACGTCCGCGGCGAGGATATGTTCATCATCCAGCCGACCTCGAACCCGGCCAATGACAACCTGATGGAACTGCTGATCATCGCCGATGCGCTGCGCCGGTCGTCGGCGGCACGGATCACCGCCGTGATCCCCTATTTCGGCTATGCCCGCCAGGACCGTCGTACCAAGGCGCGCACCCCGATCTCGTCCAAGCTGGTCGCCAACATGATCACCGGCGCCGGGATCGAGCGGGTCCTGACCATGGACCTGCACGCGGCCCAGATCCAGGGCTTCTTCGATATCCCCGTCGACAACCTCTATGCCTCGCCGATCTTCGCGCTCGACGTCAAGCACCAGTTCAAGGACCACATGTCGGATCTGATGGTGGTTTCTCCGGATGTGGGCGGCGTTGCCCGCGCGCGCGAACTGGCCAAACGCATCAATGCACCGCTTTCGATCGTTGACAAGCGCCGCGAAAAACCGGGCGAGATAGCCGAGATGACCGTGATCGGCGACGTCAAGGACAAGATCTGTCTGATCGTGGACGACATCTGTGATACCGCCGGAACGCTTTGCAAGGCCGCCCAGGTGCTGCTCGACAACGGCGCCAAGGAGGTTCACTCCTATATCACTCACGGCGTCATGAGCGGCCCCGCCGTTGAACGGGTGACGAATTCGGTGATGAAATCGCTGGTTATCACCGACTCGATTCAGCCCACCGATGCGATCCTCAGCGCGCCCAACATCCGCGTCGTTCCGACCGCGCCATTGCTGACCCAGGCCATCCTGAACATCTGGAACGGCACCAGCGTTTCCTCGCTCTTCGAAGACAAAACCCTGATCCCGATCTACGAGTCGCTTTATCGCGCCGCGTAGCTCAATCGTGCGCCTCCGGCGCGCTCGATTTGATTTTGTTTTGAGGGACGCTTTCCCTCAAACTCACTGGGCTACTTCAAACCAGAAAGAAGCATATACGAGGCTCTGGTTCTTTCTGGTTTGAAATACCCCGGGGTGAATTGCCCGCAGGGCAAGAGGGGCAGCGCCGCTAGGAAATGTCCCAGTCATCCTCGTTGCGAACTTCGCCTATTGCCATCCAGGAGACACGGATACGCGCAATGCGCGTGTCGGACCATGTCCGGAACACCGCCTCGAACCCTTCATTGCTGACGTTCTCGGGCGTCAGCTCGGCGCGCAGGGCCGAGGAATTGTCGACATCCCACAAGGACACATTCATCTGAACGGCTGGAGCGGAGCGGAAAGCTGTCCTGAACCGGACCGTCCGCCTGCGTTCACGTGGACCGGTTCCGGTCCACATCGCGCCGCCATTCTCAAATTCCGAGAACAGCACCGCTTCGCCTTGGTCAATACCGACGGGGTGCGAACAAAAATTCATCATCAAACTATCACAACCGTTGACTCACCTGCACCGTAGGGCAACGCCCTGAACAAGTCATGCAAAATGAATACGGCCCCGTTGTGACGGGGCCGTGCCGAAAATCGTGAAGATTCTTGACTTACAGGCTCATATGAGTTCCCAGCGCCTCCATGTCGGCCAGCAGCTTGGCTGCATCGTCGACGATGGTGTGGTCGCCCTGTTCCTTTGCCGCCTCGTGCGAGGCGCGGGCCTCGGCGATCAGCTCGTCCAGATGCGCGCGGGTCACTTCGGTCACCGGAATGGCCTTTTCGGCCAGCACCGACAAACCGTCGCTGTTGATCTGGGCAAACCCGCCGGTGACCAGGTATTCACTGGCCCCTTCGGGCGCCTCAACCTTCAGCAGACCGGGGCGCAGCGTGGTGATGGTGGGGGCGTGATCGGGCATCGCCGTCATGTCCCCGTCCGCGCCGGGAATCTGGACCGCGCTGGCCTGGAGCGAAGCAAGGCTCCGCTCCGGGCTGACGAGGTCGAATTGCATCGTGTTTGCCATCAGGGATACTCCTTAGGCAGCCGCTGCGGCCATACGCTCGGCTTTGGCGATCACTTCATCGATGCCGCCGACCATCAGGAAGGCCGCCTCGGGCAGGTGGTCGAACTCACCGGCCACAACGCGCTTGAACGAGTCGATGGTGACATCCAGCGGAACCTGAACGCCGGGCGAGCCGGTAAAGACCTGTGCCACGTCGAAGGGTTGCGACAGGAAGCGCTCGATCTTACGGGCGCGGGCCACGGCCAGCTTGTCCTCTTCCGACAGTTCGTCCATGCCGAGGATGGCGATGATGTCCTGCAGCGACTTGTAGCGCTGGAGGATCTGCTGAACGTCGGTCGCAACCTTGTAATGCTCTTCACCGACGATGGCCGGGTCCAGCAGGCGCGAGGTCGAGTCGAGCGGGTCCACGGCCGGGTAGATACCCTTTTCCGAGATCGCACGGTTGAGAACGGTGGTCGCGTCGAGGTGCGCAAACGAGGTTGCCGGCGCGGGGTCGGTCAAGTCGTCCGCAGGCACGTAGATCGCCTGCACCGAAGTGATCGATCCGGCCTTTGTCGAAGTGATGCGTTCCTGAAGCGCGCCCATGTCGGTGGCCAGCGTCGGCTGGTAGCCCACAGCGGACGGGATACGACCCAGCAGAGCCGACACCTCGGAACCCGCCTGTGTGAAGCGGAAGATGTTGTCGACGAAGAACAGAACGTCAGTGCCCGACTGGTCGCGGAACTGCTCGGCCAGGGTCAGACCGGTCAGAGCAACACGCGCACGCGCACCCGGAGGCTCGTTCATCTGACCGTAAACCAGAGCCACCTGGCTTTCCGCCAGGTTGTCCGGCTTGATCACGTTCGATTCGATCATCTCGTGATACAGGTCGTTGCCTTCACGGGTCCGTTCACCAACACCCGCAAACACCGAGAAGCCCGAGTGTACTTTTGCGATGTTGTTGATCAGTTCCATGATCAGAACGGTTTTGCCAACGCCAGCGCCGCCGAACAGGCCGATCTTGCCGCCTTTGGCGTAGGGGGCCAGCAGGTCGACCACCTTGATGCCCGTGACCAGAACTTCCGACTCGGTCGACTGCTCGTCGAATTCGGGGGCATTCTGGTGGATGGCGCGGGTTTCGGTGGTTTCGACCGGGCCTTTTTCGTCGATCGGTTCACCGACAACGTTCAGGATGCGGCCCAGGGTGGCATTGCCCACCGGCACCGAGATCGGTGCGCCGGTGTCGGTCACCGGGGCGCCGCGAACCAGACCTTCGGTCGCGTCCATCGCGATGGTGCGGACAGTGTTTTCGCCAAGGTGCTGCGACACTTCGAGCACCAGGCGCTTGCCGTTGTTTTCGGTTTCCAGCGCGTTCAGAATTTCAGGCAGCGCGTCATCGAACTGGACGTCAACGACGGCCCCGATGATCTGAGTGACTTTGCCTTTTGCATTCGCCATGTTTCGTCTCCGGTATGTCTCTACAGCGCTTCGGCGCCGGAAATGATTTCAATCAGCTCGTTGGTGATGACGGCCTGACGCGAACGGTTGAACTGGATCGTCAGCTTGTCGATCATCTCACCCGCGTTGCGTGTCGCGTTGTCCATTGCGGACATCCGAGCACCCTGTTCCGAGGCTCCGTTTTCGAGCAGAGCCGAGAAGATCGCGGTTGCGACCCCCTTGGGTAGCAGGTCGGCCAGAATGGCCTCTTCGCTGGGCTCGTAATCGAAGACCGCGCCACTGTCATCGCTCCCGGTCTCTTCGAACGAAGCCGGGATGATCTGGTGCGCGGTCGGGATCTGGGTCACGACGTTCTGGAACTTCGCATAGAAGATCGTGGCAACGTCGAACTCGTCCGCATCGAAACGGTTCAGGATGTTCTTTGCGACGTCCTGCGCATTGGCATAGCCGATACGCTTGACCTCGCTCAGGTCGATATGTCCAACGAACAGATCGCTGTAATCGCGCTTCAGCGCGTCACGGCCTTTTTTGCCAACGGTCAGGATCTTGACCGTCTTGCCCTTGAGCCGCAGCTCGTCCGCCTTGGCGCGCGCGAGCTTTGCGATGTTCGAGTTGAAGCCGCCGCAGAGACCGCGTTCGGCTGTCATGACAACCAGCAGATGGACATCGTCGCTGCCCGTACCACGGAGCAGCTTGGGGGCGCTGTCGCTGCCCCCGACCGAAGCCGCCAGCCCCGCCATCACAGCATTGAACTGTTCGGCATATGGGCGGGCGCTTTCGGCAGCGTCCTGGGCGCGGCGCAGTTTTGCAGCCGCGACCATCTGCATGGCCTTGGTGATCTTGCGGGTCGATTTGACCGACTCGATCCTGTTTTTAAGGTCCTTCAGACTTGGCATTGCCGCATCTCCTTAAGCGAAGGTTGCGGCGTATTCGTCCAGCGCAGCCTTGATCTTGTCGGCAGCATCGCCCTTGACCTTGGGATCTTCGTCGGTGATCCACTTCAGCAAGTCGGCATGCTTGCCGCGCAGGTGCGCCAGCAGACCGGCCTCGTAACGGCCCACGTCGGTCACCTTGATCTTGTCGAGATAGCCGTTGGTGCCGGCGAAGATGACGCAGACGATTTCCGCGTTGGTCAGCGGCGAGTACTGCGGCTGTTTCATCAGCTCAGTCAGACGCGCACCACGGTTCAGCAGCTGCTGGGTTGCGGCGTCGAGGTCGGAACCGAACTGCGCAAAGGCCGCCATTTCACGGTACTGAGCCAGTTCCAGTTTAACCGGGCCTGCGACCGACTTCATCGCGTTGGTCTGGGCCGAGGAACCCACACGCGAAACCGACAGACCGGTGTTCACTGCGGGGCGGATGCCCTGATAGAACAGTTCGGTTTCCAGGAAGATCTGACCGTCGGTGATCGAGATCACGTTGGTCGGAATAAACGCCGACACGTCGCCGCCCTGGGTTTCGATGACGGGCAGAGCGGTCAGCGAACCGGAGCCGAAGTCCTCGTTCAGCTTCGCCGAACGCTCCAGCAGACGGGAGTGCAGGTAGAAAACGTCGCCCGGATAGGCTTCACGTCCCGGCGGACGGCGCAGCAACAGCGACATCTGGCGATAGGCAACGGCCTGTTTCGACAGGTCATCATAGATGATCAGCGCGTGACGGCCATTGTCACGGAAGAATTCGGCCATCGCGGTTGCGGCATAGGGTGCCAGGAACTGCATCGGCGCCGGGTCGGACGCGGTTGCCGCCACGACGATCGAGTATTCGATGGCGCCGGATTCTTCCAGTTTCTTCACCAGCTGCGCAACGGTCGAACGCTTTTGACCGATGGCGACATAGATGCAGTACAGCTTCTTGGACTCGTCGTCGCCAGCCGCGTCGTTATAGACCTTCTGGTTCAGGATGGTGTCCAGGGCCACGGCGGTCTTGCCGGTCTGGCGGTCGCCAATGATCAGCTCACGCTGGCCGCGACCGATCGGGATCATCGCGTCCACCGATTTCAGGCCGGTTGCCATCGGCTCGTGTACCGATTTGCGCGGGATGATGCCGGGGGCCTTGACGTCTGCAACACCGCGCTTGGTGGCGTTGATCGGGCCCTTGCCGTCCAGCGGGTTGCCCAGACCGTCCACGACGCGGCCCAGCAGTTCGTCACCGATAGGAACGTCCACGATGGCGTTGGTGCGCTTGACAGTGTCACCTTCTTTGATGTCACGGTCGGAACCGAAGATAACGACACCGACGTTGTCGCTCTCCAGGTTCAGCGCCATACCCATGATGCCGCCTGGAAATTCGACCATCTCACCGGCTTGAACGTTGTCCAGACCGTATACACGGGCAATCCCGTCACCGACGCTTAGCACGCGGCCGATTTCGGCCACTTCTGCTTCCTGACCAAAATTCTTGATCTGGTCCTTCAGGATTGCAGAAATTTCTGCAGCTTGGATTCCCATTTATCCGACCTCTTTCATTGCATTCTGTAGGGAGTTGAGCCTGGAGCGGATCGAACTGTCGATCATTTTCGAGCCCACTTTAACGACAAGACCGCCGATGAGCTTCTCATCAACGGTCGCATTGATTGTCACGGTCTTGCCCACATTCGCGCTCAGCGTCTTGGCAAGCTTGTCCATCTGGGTCTTGGTCAGCGCCTTGGCCGATGCCACCTCGGCGGTAACCTCGCCGCGCTCGTCGGCCAGCATCTCGCGCAGCCCCTTGACCAGTTGCGGCACAACGAACAGGCGGCGCTTCTGCGCCATCAGGCCCAGCGAGTTGCGCAATACGGCACTCAGCCCCATCTTGTCGGCAATCGCGGTGATTGCGGCTTCCTGCTCGGCCCGGGATACCAGCGGAGATGCGATCAGATTGCGCAGATCGGCGCTGTCAGCCAGTGCTGCGGCCAGATCGTTGATGCCGGATTCGAGACCTGCAAGGTCTTTGTTCTCTTTCGCGATCTCGAAAATCGCGGTGGCATAGCGCTCGGCGATGCCTGCGGAAATCGAAGCTGGTTCGGACACGTCCACCCTTCCGATACTTTAGGCCCCGAATTCGCGCTTTGGCACTTACCCCGGGGGCGTGAAGAAACCCCGCCTTGAAGGCAGGGCATCAAAATCACCGGGGATGTAGCAGAGCGTTCCCAACCTCGCAATATAGTATAGCGGTAACGCAGTTATCCACAAAATGTTTGATTTCAACATGTTAGGAAAACTGCGACCCTTTTGCCCCCCAGATTGGCTTGAAAAATGTTACCAAGTTGCAGGTTTTTGCGATTCCTGTGACGTAATTTCCACAAGAACCGGCGCAATCGACCAAAACCCGCGCCCGCGATCAGGCCGGTTTCAGCAAACCGTCCAAAGCCTTGATCGGGCGTCGCACCGCGTCCTTGGTCACGTTGCCCTTTGGCGGGTGTACCCGCTTGCTGACCTCTACCATCAGAACACCGCCCGCCATGATCGTGGGCAGACGCTGACCGGTCTTTTCGATCAGGCTCGCTGACCGCAACCAGAATCGCCGGTAGGACGGGGGCAGGTACAGCGCCGAGCAATGGCTTTCAGGAAGAAACTGGTGAATCCTGAGCTGCGTTTCCAGCTGCCCCAGCGAATAAGGGCGGCCAAAGCCAAAGGGCGTCTTGTCCGAGCGCGACCAGAACCCGGCCCGGTTCGGGACGATGAACATCGCCTTGCCGCCCGGCCCCAGAACCCGCCAGCATTCCTCCAGCAGATCGTTTGGGCGCTCCGTGGTCTCCAGCCCATGCATGACCACCAGCTTGTCCACCTGCCCGGTATCGACAGGCCACAGCGTTTCTTCGCACAGCACCGACACGTTTGGCATCCCCGCAGGCCACGGCATCACCCCCTGCGGCCCCGGCATCAATCCGATCACCCGCCGCGCATCGGCCAGATAGGGGCGCAACAGCGGAACCGCAAAGCCAAACCCGGCCACGGTCTGCCCCTTCGCCTCGGGCCACAAGTCCAGCAGGCGGCCACGGATCGCGGCCTGCGCCGCACGGCCCAGCGTGCTGCGGTAGTAGAAATTCCTCAGATCCTGCACGTCGAGATGCATTGCGGACACCTGCTCGATCGGCTTAGCTGGGCGCAGTCTAGCAATGAAAGGGCAAAAGGCCATGCCTCTTGAAATCGTCACCATCCCCTGCCTCAGCGACAACTACGCCTTTCTCGCACATGACCGGGTCAGTGGCGAGACGGCGCTGATCGACGCGCCCGAGGCCGCGCCCATCCTTGCGGAACTGTCCGCGCGCGGCTGGACGCTCAGCCATGTGTTGCTGACCCACCACCATTATGACCATGTCGACGGCCTGGCCGAAATCCTCGACCGCCATCCCGCCCGGGTGATCGGCGCGGCGGCAGATGCGCACCGCCTGCCGCCGCTGGATCAACAGGTGACCGAAGGCGACACCATCACCATCGGTGGCGAGCCGGTGCATGTGATCGACGTGTCGGGTCATACCGTGGGCCACATCGCCTTTCACATGCCGCAAAGTGATGCGGTTTTCACCGCAGACAGCCTGATGGCACTGGGCTGTGGCCGCCTGTTCGAAGGCACCGCGCCCCAGATGTGGGTCTCGCTCAGCAAGCTGGCGGCACTGCCCGACGAAACAATCGTCTGTTCCGGACATGAATATACCCAAGCCAATGGACGGTTCGCCGAAACCATCGAACCCGACAATCCGGCACTGCAACAGCGTATTGCCGATATCGCCCGCACCCGCACCGCCGGAGAGCCCACCGTGCCCTCGACTCTGGCATTGGAAAAGGCCACCAACCCCTTTCTGCGCGCGGCAGAATCCGGTATTCAGGCCAATCTTGGCATGAGCGGAGCCGCTCCCGCCGATGTCTTTGCTGAAATTCGCGCCAGGAAAGACAGATTTTAGCCACAAAATGCGGTGTTCACGATCACGGTCACAGGAAATGTGACTGTCAAGAGCAAGAAAACCCTTGAAGCCGGGCAATGTTCAACCAAACTCTAATAGTATGAGGACATGGTTGAGCAGGGGGTTCGGCCGCAACTCGCCCCCCCGGTTTCGACCCAAGTAAAGAGGAGCACCCACGTGCCTTCATTCTCGAGCACATTGGAACAAGCCATTCACGCGGCCCTCGCGGCGGCGAATGAAAGGCGACATGAATTTGCAACGCTGGAACATCTGCTTCTGGCGCTGCTGGAAGAACCCGATGCCGTCCGGGTGATGAAGGCATGCAGCGTCAATCTGGACGAGTTGCGCGAAACACTGGTCGAATTCATCGACGAAGACCTCTCGAACCTCGTGACCGATATCGACGGCTCCGAAGCGGTGCCTACCGCCGCATTCCAGCGCGTGATCCAGCGCGCCGCGATCCACGTGCAAAGCTCGGGCCGCAACGAAGTGACTGGCGCCAACGTGCTGGTGGCCATCTTTGCCGAGCGCGAAAGCAATGCCGCCTATTTCCTGCAGGAACAGGACATGACCCGCTATGACGCGGTCAATTTCATTGCTCATGGAGTGGCCAAGGACCCGGCCTTTGGCGAAAATCGCCCCGTGACCGGTGCCGAACATTCCGAAGACGAAGCACAGGCAACATCCTCGACCAGCGACGCCGAGCAAAAGGAAAGCGCGCTGGGCAAATACTGCGTCGACCTCAACGCCAAGGCCCGCTCCGGCGAAGTCGACCCACTGATCGGACGCGCCGACGAGGTGGAACGTTGCATCCAGGTGCTCTGCCGCCGCCGCAAGAACAATCCGCTGCTCGTAGGCGACCCCGGCGTCGGCAAGACCGCCATCGCCGAAGGCCTGGCGTATAAGATCGTCGAGGGCGAAGCCCCTGACGTTCTGGCGCATACTACCATCTACGCGCTCGACATGGGCGCGCTGTTGGCAGGCACCCGCTATCGCGGCGATTTCGAGGAACGGCTCAAGGCGGTCGTGACCGAACTGGAAGAACATCCCGACGCGGTGCTGTTCATCGACGAGATCCACACCGTGATCGGCGCCGGCGCAACTTCGGGCGGGGCGATGGATGCTTCGAACCTGCTGAAACCCGCCTTGCAGGGTGGCAAGCTGCGCACCATGGGATCGACCACCTACAAGGAATTCCGCCAGCATTTCGAAAAGGACCGCGCCCTGTCCCGCCGGTTCCAGAAGATCGACGTGAACGAACCTTCGGTCGAGGACAGCATCAAGATCCTGCGCGGCCTCAAGCCCTATTTCGAAAAGCATCACGACATCAAGTACACCGCCGATGCGATCAAGACGGCGGTGGAGTTGTCGGCCCGCTACATCAATGACCGCAAGCTGCCCGACAAGGCCATCGACGTGATCGACGAGGCCGGCGCGGCGCAACACCTTGTGGCCGAAAGCAAGCGCCGCAAGACCATCGGCGTGAAAGAGATCGAGGCGGTGGTCGCCAAGATTGCCCGCATCCCGCCCAAGAACGTCACCAAGGACGATGCCGAGGTTCTCAAGGATCTCGAAGCCTCGCTCAAGCGCGTGGTGTTTGGTCAGGATCAGGCGATCGAGGCGCTGTCGAGCGCCATCAAACTGGCCCGCGCCGGTTTGCGCGAACCCGAAAAGCCCATCGGCAACTACCTGTTCGCGGGTCCGACCGGTGTCGGCAAGACCGAGGTCGCAAAACAGCTGGCCGATACGCTGGGCGTGGAACTGTTGCGTTTCGACATGTCGGAATACATGGAGAAACACGCGGTCAGCCGTCTGATCGGCGCGCCTCCGGGCTATGTCGGCTTTGATCAGGGCGGTCTTCTGACCGACGGTGTCGACCAGCATCCACATTGCGTGCTGCTGCTGGACGAAATCGAAAAGGCGCACCCGGACGTGTTCAACATCCTGTTGCAGGTGATGGACCACGGCGAGTTGACCGATCACAACGGGCGCACGGTGAATTTCCGCAACGTGGTGCTGATCATGACCTCGAACGCGGGCGCCGCCGAACAGGCCAAATCCGCCATCGGTTTTGGCCGCGACCGTCGCGAGGGCGAGGATACCGCCGCGATCGAACGGATGTTCACGCCCGAATTCCGCAATCGTCTGGATGCGGTGATCTCCTTCGCGCCGCTGCCGAAAGAGGTCATCCTGCAGGTGGTCGAGAAGTTCGTCCTCCAGCTCGAAGCGCAGCTGCTGGATCGCGGCGTGTCAATCGAACTGACACATCAGGCCGCCGAATGGATCGCCGACAAGGGCTATGACGACAAGATGGGCGCCCGCCCGCTGGGCCGCGTGATCCAGGAACACATCAAGAAACCCCTGGCCGAGGAATTGCTGTTCGGCAAGCTCGCCAAGGGCGGTGTGGTCCGTGTGTCGGTCAAGAAAGGCGCGCTTGATCTTCAGATGGTCGGCCCCGGTCAGGCCCGGATTTCGGGTGACAAGCCGCCTCTGCTGACCGCCGATTGATGCGCGCAGCGCTGATCGTATTGGCACTCGCCGCCACTTCGGCGGCGAGTGATCCGGTTCTGCACCTGCCCATTGATTGCACGTTGGGCAAAACCTGCCATATCCAGCAATTTGTCGACCGGGATCCGGGATCGGGCGCGCGCGATTTCAGGTGCGGCACACTCAGCTATGAAGGCCACAAAGGCACCGACTTTGCGTTACCTTCGCTGGCAGCGATGCAGGCGGGCGTCAACGTCAAGGCCGCTGCGGCGGGCACGGTACGCGCCACCCGCGACGGTATGGAAGACCGCCGCTTTAATGCAGCAACTGACGCTGCGGTTGCGGGGCGCGAGTGCGGCAACGGCGTGCTGATTGTGCACGAAGACGGCTGGGAAACCCAGTATTGCCACATGAAACGCGGCTCGATCCGGGTAAAGAGCGGCGACACTGTTCAGCCGGGCGATGTGCTGGGACAGGTCGGGCTCAGCGGTCAGACGGAATTTCCCCACCTGCACCTGTCCGTGCGCCATGATGGTCAGGTCGTGGACCCGTTTGACCCGAAAGATCCGTCGCAATGCGGCGACCCGGCAAAGACCCTCTGGCAGACACCGATCCCCTATCAGCCCGGCGCGTTGATCGCGGTCGGGTTTTCCGACCATGTTCCGACATACGAGGCCATTCAGGCGGGCACCGCTGCACAGGATACGCTGGTCGGCAAGGCCAAGGGGCTGGTTTTTTTTGGCTATGCCTTCGGCGGACTGGCCGGGGATGTCATTCGCCTGACAATTCATGGCCCTGACGGCGAAGTCATCGATCACGAAACCACGCTGGAAAAAAATCAGGCGCAGTTGTTCCGCGCTGCCGGACGCAAGCTTACCGCCGCGCGCTGGCCCGCCGGGCAGTATACCGGCACGGCCGAGTTGCGGCGTAACGGAACGGTTATCAGCAGCAAAAGCATCCAGATCGACATGCCCTGACCGGATTATTTTTCGGTCAGTTTCAGCTCGATCCGGCGGTTCTTGGCCCGTGCTTCCGGGCTGTCCGCCGTATCCACGGGCTGGAACTCTCCGAACCCGTTGGCCGACAGCCTCTGAGGTGGAAGTCCCAGCGCCTCAACCATGAACCGCACCACCGACAGCGCCCGCGCCTGACTGAGTTCCCAGTTGTCCCGATACTGCCCGGTGCCCGACAGCGGCAGGTTATCGGTGTGGCCATCCACCCGGATCACCCAGTTCAGCTCGTCGGGAATATCCTGCGCCACGCTGCGTAGAATATTGGCAACTTTCGAGACCTCGACCTGACCATCGATCGACAGGTCTGCCGAGGCCGGATCGAACAAAACCTCGGACGAGAACACAAATCGGTCACCCTCGATGCGCACGCCTTCCTGATCGCCCAGAACCTCGCGCAACCGGCCAAAGAATTCCGAACGGTACCGCTCCAGATCTTCAGCCTGTGCCACCAACCCCTGGTTCTGCGCCTCCAGCCGCTTGCGCTCGGCTTCTTCCAGCAGGCGGCGTTTGCGTTCTTCCGAGGCGGCACGCGCCAATGCCGCGTTCAGGTCCTGCCCCAGCGTCTGCAACTGCACCTCGGCCGCCGCGTTGCGGTCTTCGTAATCGTCCAGCAAGGCCTGCAACGACCCCAGCTGGTTGCGCAACGCCGACACCTGCTGGTTCAGCAGCGCGGTCTGCCGCTGCGCCTCGGCCGACGCGGCCTGTTCCGCGGCAAGCGCCTGATGCGCCTGCGCCAGCATCGCGGCCCGTTCATTGGCCAGATTGCCCTGGACGCGGGCCGTGTCTTCGGCTTCGCTTTGCGCAGTTAGCGCGGCATTCAGCCGGGCCTGCACCTCTTCGGCTGTCAGCGACTCGCCCAGTTCAAGTTCCAGTTTCTTTTTTGCGGCCTCGGCAGCAGCCAGCAGGGTCAGGGTATCCTCTGCCTCCTGCCGCTGTTTTTCCAGTGCCAGCGTCATCGCCGTCAGTTCGGCATCGGCATTCTGCAGCCGTTCGCGCAACACCGCCGCAGCCGCAGCCTCGGACAGCTTATCGGCCTCTTCCTGGCTCAACTGCTGTTGCAAGGCCGCGATCTGTTCGGCGTTTTCCTCGCCCGATTGCTCAAGATCGGCAATCAGCGCCTCAAGCGCCTCGCGTCTTGCGGCCGCCAGCCGGGCCGCCTCGACCTGGGCGTCAACCTCTTCCCGGCTGCGGGCCAGCGCCAGGTTCAGCGCCTCCTGCTCGGACAGCAGATCTGCCCGCTCCGTTTCCAGCGCCCGGATGTCACCCAACGCCCGTTCCTGATCGGCCAGCAACGCCGCTACCTGCGCCTCGAACGCGGTGATCCGGGTCTGCGCCTGATCCAGCGCCGCCGTCTGCCTGTCGCGCTCGGCGGTCAGCGTGCCAATCAGCGCCTGCGCCTGTGACAGATCATCCTCGGTTTCGGTCAATGTGGCGTTCAGCGCCCCAAGCCGCGCCTGCAAACGGCTGGTCTGCCGCTCTTCCAGCCCCAATGCCTCGGCCAGCGCCGCCACCTCGTTCGACAGCGCGCTCAGCTCGTCCTCCTGACCCGAGATCGTTTCGCGCAGCACGAATTGCACGACCATGAAGATGGTCAGCACGAATGTCAGCACCATCAAAAGCCCGGTCATCGCATCCACGAAGCCGGGCCAGACCGACCCCTGGAACCGATGTCCGGTGCGGCGCGACAGGGCCATGGCTTAGTCTCCGTCCGGCGTGGCGGTATGCGCCCTGAGCGATCCCCGCGAAATCGACAGCGCCTTGACCACCAGTTCGATATCCTTGCGCAGTTCCAACAGGCTCTCCTGCCGTCCGGCCGAAATCTCTTCGAGAATGCGCAGCAGCTGCACATCCATCGACCGCAGCCGCATCCGGCTCTCGGCATCCAGCCCTTCGCCATCGGCCTTTTCGCGCAGGTGATCCAGCAGCGCCTCCTGCCCCAGCGCCACCCGATCCAGCGCCGAGGTCACGCCCTCGGTCTCGGCCTGCCGCTGGTTCATCTCTCCGATCACGTCGACCAGACGCCCCAGCTTGTCGGACACCACCGAATGGCCCTCTTCGTTGGCCTGGAACATGTCCTGCAACGTGTCCATCTGCTGCGACATCGCATCCAGAATCGGCGCCAGCAATGCCAGCTCCGCGCCACCCTCGTCGCCCGAGGCAAACCCAACACGGGTGATCGAGGACAGCCATTCCTCCAGCTCGCGATAGAACCGGTTCTGCCCATGCCCTGCAAATAGCTCCAGAAGTCCCACGATCAACGACCCGGCCAGACCCAGCAGCGACGATCCAAAGGCCACGCCCATGCCGCCCAGTTGCGCCTCAAGCCCGGTCATCAGGCGGTTGAAAACGGTCAGGCCCTCCTCTCCCTCCTGCGGATTGAGGCTGCGGATCGTATCCACCACCGCCGGAACCGTCGTGGCCAGACCAAAGAACGTCCCCAACAGGCCCAGATAGATCAGCAGGTTGGTGATATAGCGCGTGATCTCGCGCTCTTCCTCGATCCTCTCGGCCACCGAATCAAGGATCGACCGGGTCGAGGTCGAACTGATCTGGGACCGCGCCCCGCGCGAACGCAGCAGCGACGCCAGCGGAGCCAGCATTTGCGGCGGCGTGCTGCCATCGGTCTCGACGCCGCCCACGAAACCTTCGATCCAGCGCACCGATCCCATCAGCTGGACCACCTGATAGAAACAGGCCAGCACGCCGATGACAAAGACCAACAGGATAAAGCCGTTGAGATAGGGATTGGCCTCGAAAACCGGCATGACCCTTGGCAAGGCCACAAATACCCCAAACCCTGAAAGCCCGATCACGATCAGCATCATGAGGATCTGTCGGAACGGTTGCGAGAATTGAGGTCTCGCTTCGCGGTGTGCCTGCGCCATGCGCCTTGTTCCCGGTTTCTTCTGCTCTTGGCCGAACCTAGCGAATATCCGCCGGTGAAGCCAAGGAATTATGCCATCAGATTGCGAACGCGCTCTGAAAGCCACTCCAGATCCGGATCGCGCAATCCGATCTCGATCAGATGCTCGGTGGTATTGAACAGATACTCGGTGTTCGGCCCCCGCCCGCCGACGGCGCGCGCGATGATCTGCGCCTGTTCTTCCAGCGGCATGCCGCCACAATATTGCACGTGATGCGGGTCGATCACATAGGTCACCGCGTTCACCACCTCGCCGCATTCCAGATGCACGTCCAGCATCCGTTCCAGATAGGCAGACGAGATCAGCTCGCGCTCGCGCAACTCGTCCAGGGTGCGCTCCTCGTGACCGGGCTCGACCGCCAGCGCCAGCCCCTTGCAATGGGCCTCACCGACCTCGTCCAGCGCCAGCACCAGACCGGGGTTTTCCTCGGTGCCGCGATGGTGGATCGAAGACATGCAGAACGACCGGGCATAGCCATGCAGCGTCGCAAGCTCGCTGCGCGCCACTGGGAATCCGGGGTTCCACAACAGTGATCCGTATCCGAACACCCACATCGTCATCGCACTGGTCCTCGCCTGTTTGCGCCTATAAACATCAAAATCAGGGCAGGAAAAAGGGCCATTTCATGAACCGGCTGGTTCGCTTCTTCATTCTCGCGGCACTGCTTTGGTCAGGCTACTGGTTCATTGCCGGCTACGGCCTGCGCTCGGCCATCTCGGGCTGGTTCGACCAGCGCCAGCAACTGGGATGGCAGGCGGAGTTTTCCGATATCACCACAACCGGCTATCCCGCGCGCCACGTCACGCGCCTGAATAACCCCGCCCTGGCTGATCCGGCCACCGGCACCGCGTGGCGCGCCGACTGGATCGACATCGCCAGCCCTGCTGTCTGGCCCGGCCGCCAAACCCTGCACTTCGCCAACACGCCACAGCGGTTTTCCTATCTCGACCAGACCGCGATCGTCGCGGCGCAACAGTTGCAGGCCGGGCTGCACCTCCAACCCGGCGTCGCACTGGTTCTGGAACGGCTTGCACTGACCTCTGGCCCCTGGTCGATCTCGCAAGAGGGTACGGCGCTGGCAGGCGCCGCCGATCTGACCCTTGTGATGGAACAGACCGACCAGCCTGAAACCTATGCCCTTGCCGCGTCCGCCGACGGCTTTTCACCGGGGCAAGGGTTGCGTTCGCTACTACGCTCGTCCCGCTCGCTGCCGCAGTCCTTCGAAACGCTTGAACTCGACATGCTCACCCGGTTCGACAAACCCTGGGACCGCACCGCATTGGAAGAACGCCGCCCGCAGCCGGTCTTTATCGATCTCGCGCTGGCCGAGCTGAAATGGGGCGCGCTGCGCCTTTTCGCGACTGGAGAGCTGGATATCGACGCCCGGGGCATTCCAACCGGCCAGATCGCGATCAAGGCCGAGAACTGGCAGGACATGGTGGCGATGGCCAACGCCTCGGGCGCGCTGCCCGATCAGGCGGTTGATCCGGTAAACCGCGTGCTTGGTCTGCTGGCGGGGCTCAGCGGCAATCCGAATGCGCTGGACGTGGAATTGGGCTTCCGCGACGGCTTTGTCACTCTGGGCCCGGTGCCACTTGGCCCGGCGCCGCGCATTTTCCTGCGCTGAGCGCTTCAGCGACAGTATGGCCCGCTGCGATGGCGCGCTGTGTCCAGATGGAAATGGTCGCGGTGATAGCCGTCGGACCCCGGTCCCAGCACCGTTCCGAACGGCCCGCAGGCATCTTTCCGAATTCTGCGCAACAGCGTCAGCGACTGCCCCCGCTTCCACCCTTCCAGCACGGTCAGCACTTCGCCATCCATCATCTTGAAGGCCGAAATGTCGATGGCCCGTCCCCTGCCGTGTTCCGATATCTTTGCGCCCTTGCGATTGTTCCGGGTCCGGCACGCGTAATGCGCCGCAACCTTCAGTTCGACCACCGGCCCGCGGCGGCGAAAGGTTGGCTTGACGGAACGTTCCACCCAGGTGTTCAACGCCTCGGCGGTGCCGCAATCCATGATCGCGGGCTGGCTCAGCACCACGCCGGAAACCGATTTGACCTTGACGGCATCCTTGATCCCGCAGCCATTGACCTTGTTGGGTACGTTGCCGATTTTTTCACCCTGAATATCGATGTTCCCGCAGACCGACCCCTTGCGCAGGCGGCGCTTCTTGAAAAATGCCTGCTGCTCGACGGCCTCGGGCCGTTTGTAGGGAAACGGCGATACATCCGGCCCAAGTTTCGGCAGATCAGCAGGCCGCGCGGCCGCCGCCATGACTTGCGGGGAAACCGGGCGCAACACCGGGCGCAAATCGGCCAAATCCACCACGGTCGCGATGGTATCCTGCGCCGCGGCGCTTGCGGCCTCGACCAACGCGACCTCGGATGCGGTTCGGGATTTGGGGGTCAGTGAACTTTCGGGCGGATTGGCAATCGATACTGTTGCGGCAAGCACAATTGCTCCAAAAACCAGAACTCCGCCCAATCGCCTCATGACTTGGCCTTTCCTCGCCCGAAATCGGGGGCATCCGTATCCTGCCCCGCGTCGATGATTCCTCGTCGTATTGCTCTTGTGTGGGTGAAATAATCGAAAAGATGCTCGCCGTCACCTGTTCTGATCGCCCGCTGAAGCGCAAAGAGTTCCTCGGTGAACCGTCCGAGGATTTCCAGCGTCGCGTCCTTGTTGGTCAGAAACACGTCGCGCCACATGGTCGGATCGGATGCCGCGATCCGGGTAAAATCGCGAAATCCGGCCGCCGAATATTTGATCACCTCGCTATCGGTCACCCGGCGCAGGTCATCCGCAACGCCAACCATCGTATAGGCGATCAGGTGCGGCGCGTGGCTGGTTACCGCCAGCACCAGGTCGTGGTGATCGGCATCCATCTCGTCCACGTTCGACCCCATGCCCTCCCACAGCGCGCGCAGCTTTGCGACCGCCTCCGGCTCCGTTCCCTCGACCGGAACCAGCAGGCACCAGCGGTTGTCGAACAGCTCGGCAAAGCCCGATTCCGGTCCCGAATGCTCGGTCCCGGCCAGCGGGTGGGCTGGTACAAAATGCACACCAGGGGGGATGAAAGGCTGTACAGATTGTACAACATGGCGCTTGACCGAGCCGACATCCGTCACCGTCGCGCCCGGCTTGAGCACCGGCGCGATCTCTTCGGCAACCGGTCCCATCGCACCCACCGGCACGCAAAGTACAACCAGATCAGCCCCCTCGACCGCCTCGCGCGCACTGTCGCAAACCCGGTCACACAAGCCGATCCGCCGTGCGGTGTCACGGGTTTCCGCAGAGCGGGCATAGCCCGTCACCTCACCCGCAAGCCCCGCACGCTTCATCGCCCAGAACATCGACGACGCGATAAGCCCAAGGCCGATCAGCGCCACGCGGTCATAAACCGGGCTCATGCCGCACCCCCTTTGAACGCAGCGACAGCCGCGGCAACGCGACGGCAGGCCGCCTCATCCCCTACGGTGATCCGCAGCGCCTCGGGCAGGTGATAGCCCGCCACCCGGCGCACGATAAGGCCTTGATTTTGCAGGTAGACGTCGCAGGCCTCGGCCTCGGTCCGGCTGCCAAAGCGGGCAAGGATGAAATTCGTGCAGGACGGGTCGGACGGCACCCCGACACCGGCCAATTCATCAGCCAGCCAGGCACGCCATCTGGCGTTCTCTGCCTGACAGAACGCGACATAGGCCCGATCCCGCACCGCAGCCTCCGCCGCCTCAAGAGCCGTCGAAGACAGGTTGAAAGGCTGGCGGACACGGTTGAGCACGTCGATAACTTCGCGCGGGGCATACCCCCAGCCGACCCGCATGCCACCAAGCCCGTAAATCTTTGAAAACGTTCGTGTCATGATGACGTTGCTACGCGCATCGACCACCGAGATACCGCCATCGAACCCCTCCACGAACTCGGTATAGGCACCATCCAGCACAAGGATCACATGATCCGGCAGGCCATCGGCCAGCCGCGCGACCTCGGCCTCGGGGATCATGGTCGAGGTGGGGTTACCGGGATTGGTCAGGAACACCACCCGCGTTTTTTCGGAACAGGCCGCAAGAATCGCATCGACATCCACCCTGCGCTCGCGCTCGGGAACCTGCACAGGAACCGCCCCGGCCATCCGCGCCAGAATGGGGTACATGGAAAACCCGTGTTCGGTGTGAATGACCTCGTCACCCACTCCGGCATAGGCCTGTACCACGAACTGCAGCACCTCGTCGGAACCGACACCGCAGATGATCCGGTCCGGGTCCAGCCCGTGCACTTCGCCAACGGCCGCACGCAGACCGGCGTGATCGGTGCTGGGATAGCGATGCAGAGACGCCGCGCTAGCTCGCACCGCTTCGATCGCCAAAGGGCTGGGACCAAACGGGTTTTCGTTCGAGCTGAGCTTGATGACGTCGGTCACGCCGTCGACATGGGATTTGCCGCCCTGGTAAAGGGCGATGTCCATGATGCCGGGTTGTGGTGTGATCTTGTTCATGCAGGGCGCTCCTTGACTGCGCCCCTCATAGCGATGTCACGACCCTGAGAAAAGCCGCAAAACCCTCATGCGGCCTTGAAGCGCGCCGTCGCCGGATCGGCGTTGTAGTACGGAGCGTAATCCTCGGTCCGGCGCGACAGCTCGTTGACACTGTTGATGATGAACTGAACCGTCTCTTCGCGCATCAGGTAGGAGAAATTCAGGCGGACCCAACCGGGTTTCTTCAACTCTTCACCTGCGGCAAGCGCGGCATGCAGGGCCTCGGAGGCCTCCTTGCCGATCCCCAGAAGGCGATGCGCGTATGGCCCGGCGCAGGCGCAACCGCCACGCGCCTGAATGCCATAGATGTCGCTGAGCATGCGTGTGAACAGCTGCTGATGTACCGGATTGCCGTCCCGATCCCGCACGAGAAAGGAAAAGATCGGCAGCCGGTGCGATTTGTCTACGCCCAGCAGAGTCAGGTGCGGATTGTCCCGCCATCCCTCCAGCGCCATGCGGTTGAACTGCGCCTCGCGCCGGGCAATCTCCGCAGTACCCACGGCATCCTTGACGATGAAAGCAAGAGCTGCGCGAATATCGCCGATCACGTTGGGTGTTCCGGCCTCTTCCCTCGCGGCCAGATCGGTGCTGTAGTCATGGCGCCACGGCGAGACGAAAGACACCGTGCCGCCGCCAGGCCAGCTTGGGCAGGCGCGTTTCACTGCTCCTTTGTTGACGACAAGAACACCGGACGCACCCGGCCCGCCAGGGAACTTGTGCGGCGAGACGACGATGGCGTCCTTGCGGGCATCCTTCGGACCCATATCCATCGGCAGATAGGGGCCGCCGCCGGCGTAATCCCAGATGGCCAGCGCGCCGTGCCGTTTCAGCAGGCGCGTCACCGGATCCGGGTCGGTGATGATCCCTGTCACGTTCGATGCCGCCGAAAATGACCCAACGATCAGGTCGGAATATGCGTGCTCTGCCAGCGCCACTTCCAGCGCCGCCAGATCCGGCCCACCTTCGGGTGCTTCCGGGATTTCGACGACCTTGGCCTTGCTTTCGCGCCACGGAAGTATGTTCGAATGATGCTCATACGGCCCGATGATGACAACCGGCTGGTCAGCCTCCCCTAGTCCGAATAAGCTGACCAGCCGATTGAGCCCCGCGGTGGCGCCCGACCCGGTAAAGATCACCGCGTCCTCTCCCCTTGCGCCAACAACGCGGGCAATCTCGGCGCGCGCGTCGCGGCGCAACCGAGTGATGTAGGACCCGCAAAAGGAGGCTTCGGTATGGCTGTTGGCATAGAATGGCAGAACGTGACCGGCCACAAAGTCTTCGACCTGACGCAGGGCCCGCCCCGAAGCGACGTAATCCGCATAAACCAGCGGGACATCGCCTTGAAGGCCCGGGATCAGGATGTTCTCGCCGATCAGCCCCTCCCGCAGGGTTTCATCCCGAACGGCGGCTTCGATGGTTGCACGAAACATTGAAAGGGTCATTGTTGAAGCTCCTTTAGGCCCTTCCAATGTGATCCAATAGTTGTATGGAAACTTCACCTATTTCTCTTCATTTAAGTAATTTTTTGTGTCATATGAACGATTATGTCGGACAAAATAGATCATATTGACCGCCGCCTTCTTATCGAGCTGCAAAAGGATGCATCGCTCTCGCAAAGGGATCTGGCGGATCGCGTGGGGTTGTCACAAAACGCCTGCTGGCGACGGTTGAAGATGCTGAACGAAAGCGGCGTCCTGAAAGGGTCAACGGCCCGGCTGGCGCGGGAGAGGCTGGGGCTGAACCTTGTCGTCTTTGTCATGCTGCGCACACGGCACCATTCGGCCGAGTGGCTGCAAGCGTTTCGCAGCCATGTCCTGACCATACCCGAGGTCGTGGATTTTCATCGTATCGGTGGCGACTATGACTATCAGCTCAAGGTGGTGACGCAGGATATGACATCCTATGACAAGGTCTATCAACGACTGATCGAGAAGGTCGAGCTGGATAGTGTCACGTCATATTTTGCGATGGAAGCGATCGCCGAAGGACGGCCCTTGCCCTTGTGACCTGCAGTGCATCTTCTGTTTTCTTAAACAGAAAAAGGCCGCGCATCTCGCGCGGCCTATCTGACTTGGAATGTCCGGCGAAGATCAGTTCTTCGCGTAGAATTCGACGACCAGGTTCGGTTCCATGATGACTGCGTACGGCACATCGCCCAGGCTCGGGGTGCGCACGAATGTGGCGGTCATTTTCGAATGGTCGGCGTCGATGTAATCCGGCACGTCGCGCTCGGCCAGCGAGGCGGCTTCCAGAACAACAGCGAGTTGCTTGGATTTGTCGCGGACCTCGATCACGTCGCCTTCCTTGACGCGGTAGGACGGGATGTTGACGCGCTGGCCGTTCACCTTGACGTGGCCGTGGTTCACGAACTGACGCGCAGCAAACACGGTCGGCACGAACTTGGCGCGGTAAACGACGGCGTCCAGGCGGCGCTCCAGCAGGCCGATCAGGTTTTCACCGGTGTCGCCTTTGACACGCTCAGCTTCGGCATAAATGCGGCGGAACTGCTTTTCGGTCAGGTCGCCGTAATAGCCTTTCAGCTTCTGCTTGGCGCGCAGCTGCAGACCGAAATCCGACAGCTTGCCCTTGCGGCGCTGGCCGTGCTGGCCGGGGCCGTATTCACGGCGGTTGACCGGGGATTTCGGACGACCCCAGATGTTTTCGCCCATCCGGCGGTCGATTTTGTACTTGGCAGACGTGCGTTTGGTCACGGCTGATCTCCTTCAGTTTTGGTCACGGCCTTTTGGGCCAGTATGAAGGGCGTTGTCCTCTTGGGTTTCCCCATGACAGGCATCCCCTTGCGGGGGCCACCAACACCAACGAAGCCGCGCTTATATCCGCCTTTGGGGCGGAGTCAACACAACAACGACGAATTTCGGCAATGTACGGAACTGGGTCGGCTTACGCCTGGGCCGCCAATCGATTCGGCATCCAGACGACTTCGCCGCTGTCGGGCGCCTGCTCGTCACCGCAGGTAAATCCGGCGTCGGCGTTTGCGGCCTGGATGTCGTCGACGACAATCGGCTGGTCCAGCAAGGCCGAAACGGTTTCCTGTTCAACCCAAAGCTCGGTTTCGCGTGGCGGCAGCACGCCCTCGAACACCACGAATAAATGTTCGTACATGTCGAAGCGGATCACCTTTGCCGAATAGGTTTGCGCACCATTGGTCACCGTGAACCGGGCGCAGAACGGACCCTCGCCCTGAACTGCCTGAAGCACATCTGCGCTTAGCGAAGGACGAAGCGATGACACATTGTGGATTCCGGCGGCGCTTGGGTTCTGCCCCAACCATCCTGACGCGGGATTGGTTTCCAGGCCATCAACTCGGCTGGCCTGCCCACGCCACGACCACGCCGCACCACGCCTGATCGCTGAAATCGGTGGCGTTTCCAGCCCGTCCAATTCCGTTTGCGACCAGGAAATGACAAATGTCCCCTGCTCTCGCCTGCTCATCCGCCCGTATACCCGTTATTCATTTTTGCACTTGTTATTGCGCGAAAGGTTAACAGGTGAAATCCGTCAAGAAAAGGTATTTCATGGAGTTTTCACCACTATACCTCGTATAGGTCGCGCTTTGGTCACTTGAATCGTTAAACACCCATTGCTACCAAAGCATCAATGACACCGGACCCGTCCACGCCTCGTATCGTTGCCTGTACCTGCCTGCGGGATGACGGATCATATATCCTTGAATGGATCGCCCATCATCTGGCCTGCGGTTTCGACCATTTTGTGGTTTTCACCCATGACTGTTCGGACAGCAGCCCGGCGCTTCTGGACGCGCTGTCAGCGGCAGGTGTTGTGACACATGTCGCGTTTCAACACACGCAAAAGGTCACCGCGCAATGGCAGGCGCTGAAACTGGCGGCAAAAAACCCCGCCATTCTTGCCGCTGACTGGGTCTTGTTTTTCGACTGCGACGAATTCCTTTGGCTGCCCGAGGACTGCGCAAGCATTGGCCAACTTGTCGCGATGTTCGAGGATCGCTCCGGCCCGTTCGACGCCCTGGCAATCCCGTGGCGTTTTTTTGGGTCGGACAGCGTCGCCAGCCGGAATGATGGTATAACACCGTCCCGGTTTTTGTCCGCCGCCCCACCAGACCTGCATTTCCCGCTGGGGCATTTGTTCAAATCCCTGATCCGACCCGGGCGTTTCAGCAAGCTGGGTGTGCACCGACCAAAGTTTGTGGTCTCGTCAAACACACCCAAATGGCTGGGGCCGGACGGTTTGCCATTGCCAGACACGTTTGCCCGGCAGAACGCCCGCATCAGCTTTTACGGGATGAACAGAGGCGTGGAACAGGTCGGACTGAACCACTACTCGCTTCGGTCGCTCGACGAGTTTCTTGTCAAGCGGCAGCGCGGTTTGCCCAACCACATGACCAAGCAGATCGGGCTGGATTATTGGGTCGAGCGGAACTGGAACACGGAGCCTGAACCGCGCATTCTGCCGATGCTTGCGACTACACGGGCCAGATTGGCCGAATTGCTTGCGCTTCCGGGTGCTCAGGACCTCCATGAGCAATGCCTGTCCGAATATGCATCCCGGCTGGCCGTGATAAACACGGATATCGACGCGCTGCGTTTGGCTTGGCAAATCGGACTTTTGACCGAGAACGCCCCGCCAACAGCCCAAGCTGCTGCCCGGTATATCCGCAGCCAGACCAAGGCCAGATCCAGCTGACACCTGTGCGCATCGCGCGGATTCTGCAATACTGGGCCTCGGGTGCACCCAAAAATCGGGTCGCACCCCCTGTCACGGACATGTAAGTGAGGCACGACATGACGAAACTGGTCGTTTTTCTGATCCTTGCCCTGAGCGCGACCGGCGCGCAGGCCCAGATCGCCCCGTCTGCCGCCGAAATCGCGGGTTATGAAGGGTTGCACCGGGCGGCCCATAACGGGGATGTCGCCGAAATCGCGCGCCTTGCTGCGGCAGGCGCCGATCTGAATGCCCGGGACCGGCGGGGGCGAACACCTGCCCACGTAGCTGCTTACGCATCACAGGACGAGGCCCTGCGCGAACTGGCCCGGGCCGGAGCCGACATGAATGCGCTGGAAGGACAGGCCTATGACGTTGTGACGATCGTGGCGGTGGCGGATGATCCCGACCTGATGTCTCTGGCCATCGAGCTGGGCAACGATCCGGGCCTGACCACCAGCCCCTATGACGGCACCGCCCTAATCGCCGCAGCGCATCTGGGCCATGTCGAAGTCGTTCGTCGCCTGATCGATGCCGGCGCGCCGCTGGATCATGTCAACAATCTCAACTGGACCGCGTTGATCGAAGCCGTTGTTCTGGGTGATGGCGGGCCAGACCATCAGGACGTGCTGCGCCTGCTGCTTGAGGCGGGAGCGGATCGTACCATCCCCGATCGAAACGGCGCCACACCGCTGGATCTGGCGCGGGCGCACGGGTATTCCGAGATGATCGCGCTTCTCGAAGCGCCCGAATAACCTTATGCGGGCGGGAACAGCACCAGCGTCTGCAAGGCCGTCGCCACCGGGCCTTGGGTGTCGTAAAGCACCGCCTGCGCCATGCCGACACCGTTGTCGTGCCAGTGCGACACCGTTTCCGAGGCAAGCCAGTCCGAGACCGGCTCGCGGTGGATGTGCACGCTGAGGTCGGTGTTCATGAAACCCAATTCCGTTGGTGGGCAATTCCAGGATATCCCGTTGCCGCAATCGGCCAACGGGCAAAGCGATTGAACCGGTGACTGCACTTCGTCTTCAAGAAGTGACGGTGCGCGCATCCAGATCGTCTTGGGGCCGGGATCGTGGGATTGTCCCTTTGGGAACCGGACATCGACGAATTGTGCAAAGAACGGCAGGTCGTGGCGCGCAATCCGGATCGGGAAATGGCCTGGTATCGCATCTGTGAAATCCGGTGCCGGAACGCTTGCAGTGGGAACTGGCCCAATAGCCTTGCGCACCAGATGCATGGTCGTGGCGCTGACACAGAGAGTGCCGTCAAGATCCCTGACCTCGGCGCGGGTGGTCGCCAGAGTGCGAGTGTGCCGCACCGTTTCCACCGCGACCCTGAGACCTGTGAGGGGCAGCGGACGCAGTACGTCGAGCGTCAGGCGCGTTAGCATCTTATCCGGCCCCACCTCTCGCTCGGCAGTACGGGCCACCAGCCCGGTCACGGGGCCGGCATGGCAGTGGTCGGCTGACCACGGCCCGCGCGTGGG
The DNA here is from genome assembly GCF_059612845.1 of Ruegeria sp. YKSE079. Classification (NCBI taxonomy): domain Bacteria; kingdom Pseudomonadati; phylum Pseudomonadota; class Alphaproteobacteria; order Rhodobacterales; family Roseobacteraceae; genus Ruegeria; species Ruegeria sp. YKSE079. Next base: position 38,435 of record NZ_JBXWRJ010000025.1, read on the forward strand.
GTCGTTTGCAATGAATTCACCGTCTGGCCCCTGCCGGAAATATGACGGGTTTTTCATCGTCATCCCCTGCCTTTCAGATCTTTTCCTGCGTGTATTTCTTGAGTTCCGCCCGAGCCACCTGCCGGCGGTGCACCGCGTCCGGGCCATCGGCCAGCCGCAAGGTGCGCACATGGGTCCAGGCCATCGCCAGCGGTGTGTCCTGGCTTATTCCCTGCCCGCCGAACATCTGCACCGCCTCGTCAATGACCTTGAGCGCCACGCGCGGCGCCACCACCTTGATCTGACTGATCCACGGTGCTGCCGCCCGCGCATCGCCCTGATCCATATACCACGCAGCCTTGAGGCACAGCAGGCGCGCCATCTCGATCTCCATCCGGCACTCGGCAACGATGTCGTAGTTCGCCCCAAGCTGCGCCAGCTTCTTGCCAAACGCCTCGCGCTGCAGCGAGCGTTTGCACATGCGTTCCAGCGCGATCTCGGCCTGTCCGATGGCGCGCATGCAATGATGAATGCGACCCGGCCCAAGGCGGCCCTGCGCGATCTCGAACCCGCGCCCCTCGCCCAATATAATGTTTTCGACAGGCACGCGTACATCGGTGAAGCTGATATGCATGTGCCCGTGCGGCGCGTCGTCGTGGCCGTAAACCTCCATCGCGCGCAATACCTCGATACCCGGTGTTTCAGCGGGGACAACGATCATCGACTGGCGTTTGTGCTTGGGCAGGTCATCGCCGCCGGTTTTGACCATCACGATATAGACCTTGCAGCGCGGATCACCCGCGCCGGATGACCACCATTTTTCGCCGTTCAGCACATAATGGTCACCATCGCGAACGCAGGACATCGAAATATTGGTAGCATCCGAACTGGCCACGTCCGGTTCGGTCATCAGATAGGCCGAGCGAATCTCGCCTTCCAACAGCGGCTTCAGCCATTCTTCCTTCATCTTGTCCGAGCCGTAGCGTTCGAACACCTCCATGTTGCCGGTGTCGGGGGCAGAGCAGTTGAAAATCTCGGCCCCCAGCGGGGTCTTGCCCATCTCTTCGGCAAAATAGGCGTATTCGACGGTGGTCAGCCCAAACCCCTTGTCGCTGTCGGTCAGCCAGAAATTCCACAACCCCGCCGCCTTGGCCCTGGCCTTCAACCCTTCGAGGATTTCCGCCTGGCGTTCAGTATATTGCCAGCGGTCGCCCTTGCCGATTTCGGCCTGGTATTCCTCTTCCAACGGCATGATCTCGTTGCGCACCATGTCCGCGACGCGCCCCAGCAGCTTACGGTTTTCCTCACGCATGGCGAATGTCATGTTCATGAAACTTTCTCCTCGAACGGCCGCACCAGGGTTTACCTTGGCTGTGAGGATGGCTTAGCTGCGCCGGGAAAGTCCAGTTGCGTGACGATACCTCACGCAACGGAACAAGAGGGAGGAGCAAGCCATGGCGCTATTGATCGAAACCGGGATATCGGGCTGGATGAGCAATGCAGAGATCGCCGAACAGGTGCGCACAGCGCTGCCCGGGGCGGATGTGCGGACGCCCGATGCCATCGGTGACCCCGGCGAAATCGCGATGGCGGCGGTGGTATCACTGAACCCGGAAGGGCCTGCGCGCCTGCCCAACCTGCAACTGGTGCAAAAACTGGGGGCCGGGGTGGAAACCATCGTGCGCCACCCGGCCCTGCCTGACCATGTGCGCGTGACGCGGCTGAAACCCGACGCCCCGGCGCGCGAGATTGCCGAGTGGTTCCTGGCCTATATCCTGCGCACCCACCGCAATATGCCTCAGCACGAAGCCGATCAGCGCAAGGCCGTCTGGAATTCGGTAGAGCCGGTCTATACCCCTGAGACGGTCGTGGGCGTTCTGGGCCTTGGCCATATCGGCGGGCGCACCGCACGCATGCTGCGCGACATCGGATTTCAGGTCAAAGGTTGGAGCCGCTCGCCGAAATCCATCGACGGGGTCGATTGCCATCACGGACGGGCCACGTTGCCGGCCATGCTGGCAGAGTGTGACCATGTCTGCGCCATCCTGCCCTCGACCCCCGACACCCATGGCTTGTTCGACGCCAGCCTTCTGGCGGCAATGAAACCCGGCAGCCAGTTGTTGAACGCGGGGCGTGGCGACCTGATCGACGAAGTGGCCCTGATGCAGGCGCTGGATCAGGGACGTCCGGGTCATGCCGTTCTGGATGTGGTCAGTCAGGAACCCTTGCCCAGCGATAACCCGCTTTGGTCGCACCCGCGCGTCACCCTCACGCCGCATGTGTCGGGCTGGCATCTGGGCGATGCGCTGAAGGACGTGGCCGAAAACTATCGCCGCCTTACTACCGGCGAGCCGCTGCTGCACGAAGTGGACCGCCGGAGGGGGTACTAGCCCAATTTCCGGCCGAAGAAATCCATCGTCCGCGCCCAAGCCAGTTCTGCCGCCGCTTCATCGTATCGCGGCGTGGTGTCATTGTGAAAACCATGGTTCACATTCGGGTAGAAATGAACCGAAAAAGCCTTCTGGTTGGCCTTGAGCGCCTCGGAATACGCAGGCCAGCCCGCGTTGATCCGGTCGTCCAATCCGGCATAGTGGATCATCAGCGGCGCTTCGATCGAAGGCACATCTTCGACCGCCGGCTGCCGCCCGTAAAACGGCACTGACGCCGCCAGATCGGGATAGGCCACGGCCAGCGCGTTACAGACGCCACCCCCGTAGCAGAATCCGACCGCGCCGATCTTGCCTGTCGATCCTTCGTTGTCGCGCAGGAATTCGAAGGCGGCAAAAAAATCCGCCATCAGCTTGCCGCCATCCAGCGTCCTTTGCATGGCGCGGCCGTCGTCGTCATTGCCGGGATAGCCACCTAGCGGCGTCAGCCCGTCGGGACCAAAGGCAAGGTATCCGGCCTTGGCGCAACGGCGCACCACATCCTCGATATAAGGATTCAAACCGCGGTTTTCGTGCACGACCAGAATGGCCGGCAACGGACCTTCTTGCCCCATGGGGCGCGCCATCAGACCCTTTATCGCGCCATGCCCTTCGGGGCTGTCATAGTCGACAACCATGGTTTCGATGGCGGGATCGTCGGGGGCGACTTGCTGTGCCAGCGCATAGTTCGGCTGTAGCTGTTCCAGCAACATCGCACCAGTGACACCCGCGGCGGCATAGCGGCCCGCCTGCGCGATGAATTCGCGCTTGGACAACTGTCCGTGCACGTAGCCGTCAAAAATTTCGAGAATACGCTGATCGAATTCGCCCGCCGATTTCCGGCGTTCCGGTCCTGGGTTTCCGTCCATCACCCACCTCCCTGCATCAGGAGTGCAATCTAGCACGAAACCGGGCCGGACCAGGTCACGAAAACGAGATGCGTTCAGTTGCGGCGGGCCCGGCCCGCCGCCCGCAGCCGTGTTTTCTTGCGTCAGCTAATGAAGTCTTTATAGCCCGCTTCGTCCATATAGTCGTCCATCGGCGACAAATCGGACGCCTTGATCTTGAAGAACCACGCATCACCCATCGCGTCCTCGTTGACCAGGCCGGGGTTGTCAGCCAGTGCTTCGTTGACCTCGACGATCTCGCCATCCAGAGGTGCCAGAATGTCGGAAGCGGCCTTGACCGATTCGATCACCACGATCTCATCGTCCTTGCCGACCTCGGTGCCGACCTCGGGCAGTTCGACAAACACAACGTCGCCCAACTGCTCGGCCGCGTGGGCGGTGATGCCCACTGTCACCAAATCGCCATCGGCGTCCAGCCATTCGTGCTCTTCAGTAAATTTCATGTCCCTTGTTCCTCTGGACTGTTTTTTTCCTGGCACCGCTCCATGCTCGAAACGCCGCCTTGACTGCATGAATAAAAGATTCGTGCCGTTCGTCAAAATCATTCGAACGTCACATCGTCAATCTTGTGTGTCAGGGCGTCAGAACCCATTTGCCATTGGCGTCCAGACAGCGCCGGGTGCGGATCTCGCGCGAGGCATCCGCGCCACCGGGCGTAAAGACATATTGCAGTTGGGCGCAGTTGTCGCGCATCTCGCGCACCCGCACTGTACCTTTTGCACCGGTGTCGTCATTGGCCCAGGCGACCTCTTGCCCGGTCGAGGGCCGACCGCCGGCAAACAACGAGTTTGCCGCCGTTCCCATGATCTCGAAATCTGCCGGGCTGAGACCCAGTTCGGCGACCATTCGTGACAGGGACTTCGCCTGCGCCACCGGCGCCGTGACCGCGATCGTCATGACAACAAGGGTCGTGCAAATCCATTTTTTCATGACTGCCTCACACATGATTTCCATTTGTCCTCAAGGATATCCCGCACCTGTCGGGATGTCCAAGCCCTGCACCAAAATCTTCAAATAATTCCGAAGAAACCTTTCCGCCTGCCAGCGCTAGGACCGCCAGTTCTTTCCCGGCATAGTGCGCCGGAAACCCAACGAGGCATTTATGGCACAAAGAACCTATTACGCGCCCACCGGCGGTCATCCTGGGCAAGACCAGCTATTAACCGACCGCGCCATGTTCACCGAAGCTTATGCGGTGATCCCCAAGGGCACGATGCGCGATATCGTCACCAGTTTTCTGCCCTTTTGGGAAGGAACGCGCCTGTGGGTCCTGTCCCGCCCTCTCAGCGGGTTTGCCGAGACGTTTTCGCAATACATCATGGAAGTGCAGCCCGGCGGCGGTAGCGACAAACCGGAAACAGATGACGGCGCCGAAGGCGTGATCTTTGTCGTCGAAGGCGCGGTGACGCTGTCGATCGGCGGACAAGACCATGTGCTGGAGGAAGGCGGTTACGCCTATATCCCGCCCGCCAGCGACTGGAGCCTGCACAACCGCGCTGGCCCGGTGGCCCGGTTCCACTGGATACGCAAGGCTTACCAGGCTGTGCCCGGCCTGCCCGCCCCCGATCCGGTCATCACAAATGAGCGCGACATCGCCCCCAACCCGATGCCGGGCACCGAGGGGCGATGGGCCACCACCCGTTTTGTCGACCCTGCCGACCTGCGTCACGACATGCACGTCACCATCGTCACATTCGAGCCGGGCGGTGTGATCCCCTTTGCCGAAACCCATGTGATGGAGCATGGGCTTTACGTGCTCGAAGGCAAAGCCGTCTATCGCCTTAATCAGGACTGGGTCGAGGTCGAGGCGGGCGATTACATGTGGCTGCGCGCCTTTTGCCCGCAGGCCTGTTATGCGGGCGGCCCGGGCCGGTTCCGCTATCTGCTTTACAAGGACGTAAACCGTCATATGCCGTTGTCATTGGTGGGGCGCTAGAGGCAGACGGGCGGTTTTGCCATGATCGGCTGGCGGTGATACCGGTTGAAAATCAGGTCCTTCCAGTGTTTCCTTGCATTTGGCCGCCCGGTTTCGGATCGGGCGCCAGGGTGCAATCAGACCGATGCTGTCGAATGGCAAAGCAAGTGCTGACCAAGATCAGATCCCTGTATCAGGGAACGACGCCACAGGCGCACCGGTTCCGTTATGCGCTTTTGGCTTTCGACATCACGACGATCCTTTTCGTCATCGTGACGTCATTCTTCCCGCACACTTTGGCGATCGAAATCACCGACGCGGTTTTCGGCCTGCTGATTCTGACCGATTTCGGCATCCGTGTCTGGCTGGAAGCCGACAAGGGCCGCTTTCTGCTGCGCCCGGCGACATGGGCCGACATCATCGCGGTCTTTTCCTTTCTGGCCCCCATCGCGGGCGAAGGTCTTGGGTTCCTGCGCATTCTCAGAACGCTGAGGTTGTTGCATACCTACCAGCTATTGATACGGCTGCGTCAGGATTTCAAGTTCTTCCGCGAAAACGAAGAGGTGGTTTTGGCCTCGATCAACCTCGGCGTCTTTCTGTTCATCATGACCGGGCTGATCTATGCCACGCAATCCGGCATCAATCCGCAGATCGGCAACTATGCCGATGCGCTCTATTTCACCGTCACCACACTCACGACGACAGGGTTTGGCGACATCACCCTGACCGGCACGTGGGGTCGGATGCTGGCGGTGGGTGTGATGATCTTTGGTGTCACGCTGTTCCTGCGCCTGCTTCAAGTGCTGTTTCGCCCAACGAAAGTTCGACAGGAATGCGGCACCTGCGGGCTTGTCCTGCACGACGCAGATGCCGTGCATTGCAAGCATTGCGGAAAGACCATACGCATTCGCACCGAGGGGGTGGCGTAACCGCAAAAGGGACGCCAATTCGCGTCAAGCCTTCACATGCAACGCCGAATTTGCTCAAATCCAGAAGAGAGCCCGCATTGATCAGGAGTTGAATTCATGAAACCGCGCATTTCCATTGCCGTCTTAGCAGCCCTTGCCGCCCTTGCACCCCCTGCCATGGCCAAAGACGAAGCAACCACTGTCCACGTGATGAGCCGGACATGGGCCGTCACCCAGGTGTCGGACGAGCCGGTGATCTATCGCGCCACCCGCGATAACAACAACCTCAATCCGTTCGGCCCGCCACCGCGTTTGCGCACGATTCAGGCCATGGCCGCGATCAGGCAGGCCACGGGGTGCCGCGCGATCTATTCCAGCATGTACCAGAACATCTCGGGACAGTTCTTTTCCCAGGTCAGTTGTAACTGACGAAGCGGCTGCACGGGGCCATTGAGATCGGTCAACGCTCCTGCCATAGCTTGGCGCATGAAACTTGCGATCAACGGATTCGGCCGCATCGGCCGCACGATCCTGCGGCAGCTTCTGGCGCTCCGGCAGGATTCGGGACTTGAACTGGTGCTGATCAACGATATCGCACCATTGGAAACCTGTGCCTATCTGTTCAAATACGACAGCACCTTCGGCCCCTATCCGGGCACCGTTCTGGAAGGCGACGAAGCGTTGGTCGTGGATGGACGATCAATCCCGATGACCCACAGCAACGATCTGACCCGCGTGGATTTGACGGGTGTCGACGTTCTGCTGGATTGCACCGGCATCGCGCGCACTTCGGATGTGGCGGGACGCGGCCTGACCGCTGGGGCAGGCAAGGTCTTGATCTCGGGCCCCTCACCCGCTGCCGAAGTGACCATCGTTCTGGGCGCCAACGAGGATCACCTGGGCAATGCACGGATCGTCTCGAACGCTTCCTGCACCACCAACGGGCTAGCGCCGCTGGCCAAGTTGATCGACGAAATCGCCGGGATTGCATCGGCGCATATGACGACAATCCATTGCTACACCAACAGCCAGCCCATGGTGGACGCACCGCGCGGCGATCTGGCCCGGTCGCGCGCCGGAGCGCTGTCAATGGTGCCGACCACGTCCAGCGCGACGCATCTTATCGACACCGTACTGCCGCATCTGGCGGGTCGCATTTCAGGCGCCGCCGTAAGGGTGCCAACTGCCAGCGTCTCGGCCGTGGATCTGGTCGTCCGACTTGAACGCGGCATGAGTGCCGACGCTTTTGAGGCGGCCCTGCGCGAGGGGGTAGAGGCCTCCCCGGTTTTGGGATGGACCGACATGCCGCTGGTCTCCTCCGACCTGCGCGCGCGCGCGGAATCGCTGGTCATTGCCGGGCCAGAGACGCGGATGATCGGAGAGGATCAGGTGCGCGTGTTCGGCTGGTACGACAACGAATGGGGTTTTTCCGCCCGCATGCTCGACGTCGCCCGCCTGATGGCCGCCGGTTGATCCAGCCACGACCGCAGCACGCGGTCAGGCCCGCGCGCCTGCCCGGCGCAACTCGCACCCTTCGCACCTGCTGATGCGAAGGGTAAAGGCGGGAGCCTTATTTTCCCGTCAGACTGCCCGAACCGTGTCCCGCCATACCGCCAGACACCTCTTCGGTGGCCTCCTCCGCCAGTTCCTGTGGCAGAACCAGATTCAGAACGATTGCGATCAGCGCCGCCGGCAACAGCCCGCTGGTCATCAGGATACGCACCGTATCCGGCAGATGCTGGACGGCACCCGGCTCAAGCTGCAATCCCAGCCCGATGGACAGCGAAATCGCAAAGATCACCATGTTGCGCCGGTTCCAGTTCACGTCCGACAGCATCGAGATACCGGCAGCCACAACCATGCCGAACATCACGATCACTCCGCCACCCAACACTTCGATTGGTACGGTGCGGATGATTGCGCCCACCTTGGGGACCAACCCGCACAGGATCAAGAACAACGCACCGATGGTTACCACGTGACGGCTCATCACCCCGGTCATCGCGATCAGCCCCACATTCTGGCTGAACGAGGTATTCGGAAAGGCCCCGAACAGCCCCGCAACGGCGGTACCGATCCCGTCGGCATAGGTCGCCCCAGCAATCTCCTTGTCGGTCGCCTCGCGCCCCGCACCACCCTTGGTGATGCCCGATACATCGCCCACGGTTTCCACCGCCGAGACGAAGGCCATCAGGCAGAACCCGATGACCGCGGCGGCCGAAAACTCGAACCCGTATTTGAAGGGTACCGGCAGCGCAAAAGCCGCAGCCCGGCTCCAGCTGGTGCCAATGGCTTCAAATGTGACCATTCCAACCATCAGCGCGTATACGTACCCGGCGGCCAGGCCCACAAGTACGGCCGAGACCGACAGCATGCCGCGCGTGAAAAACTTCAGCCCCAGTGTCACCACGATCACCACCAGCGCCGCCGACCAGTTCAACATCGAGCCGTATTCCGGCGTTCCGATCGCCGGAACACCCCCTGCAGCGTACTGAATACCGACCTGAACGAGCGCCAGACCGATCATGGTGACCACCAGCCCGGTCACCAGGGGCGGCAGGGCAAAGCGGATCTTGCCGATGACCGTGCCAAGGCAGGCATGAAACAGCCCGCCAATGATGACGCCGCCGAACAAGGCGGCCAGCGCGTCAACACCCTTGCCTGCAACCAGCGGAATCATGATCGGCAGGAAGGCGAAACTCGTGCCCTGCACGATAGGCAGCGCGGCACCCACTGGCCCCACCGTAATCGTCTGCAACAGGGTGGCGACTCCGGCAAACAGCATCGACATCTGGATCAGATACAGAAGCTGAGGAAAGTCCGGCGAGTTCGAACCGAACCCGAAACCGGCTGCGCCCGCAACGATGATGGCGGGCGTCACGTTTGACACAAACATCGCCAGCACATGCTGGATGCCCAGTGGAATCGCCTTATGCAAGGCGGGTGTGTAGTCCGGATCGCGAAGCTGTTCCGGCGTTCCTATCGAAGTATCGGCCATGATCTCACTGTCCTCCCTATCAGATCTCATGGGGGCCTTGCCGCTTCTGTGGCGGCTTCATATCACGGGTCGGCCACCTCGTATGGTGTGTCGAACCAGTGTTCTTCCAGATTTGCGCTGCCTCCGATCCGGTCGACAACGGCAAACAGGCCCGGCGCATGCAGCGGGGTCAGAACACCGTGCCACGTTCCGCGGTGGAAATTCACCACCTGTCCGGGCTCGGTCCGAAATGCCCGCGGTCGGCCAGGTTTGCCGCCCTCATCCTCGGCGACGACGACCAGAAAGGGCTGGTGACTCATCGGCACAAAGGCCTGACTGCCCTCCGGATGGCGTTCCACCAGATCCAGTTGGTATGGCAATTTGCGCGGGGTGGCATCGAACAGGCTGATCCCTGCCCGCCCATCCGCAAAATCCAGTTGCGCCCGGTCGTGATACCGCCCGCATTGACCTTGATTGATGATCTTGTCTGGATCGCCCGACGTGTCGATGAGATCGCCAAAAGGCGCAAATGCCCCGGCCGAGATCGGCTCGATCATGATACGCTCGCTCATGACGACAAAAGGTCCCGCAACCGGAATTCGGCGATCCGTTCGACTTGACGGCAGGCCTCGGCAAACTCCTTTTCCCGACCCTGTTCGATCCGGCGTTGGAACGCCTCCAGTATCGACGCCTTGTCATGGTCCCGCACAGCGATGATGAAGGGGAAGCCGAACTTGCCGACATAACGCGTATTCAGATCGGAAAAAGTCTCGCGTTCCTGATCGGTCAGCGCATCCAGACCCGCCGAGGCCTGTTCCGAGGTGCTCTCCGCCGTCAACCGCTTGGCCTGCGCCAGCTTGCCGGCCAGATCCGGGTGCGCAGTCAGAACACCCATGCGCTCTTCGTCCGAGGCCGACCGGAACATGCGCGCCAACGCATTGTGCAACCCGCCCGCCGTGTCATGCGCCGGACCTAGCTCCAGCTCATAGGCGCGCTCGGCAATCCACTCCGAATGTTCGAAAACCCCGCCATAGGTCGACACGAACTCATCGCGACTCATCCGAGAGGGGCGAGGCCTTGCAACAGGCGGATGGGTCGCGGCCCAATGTTCGGCAATCTGCAGGCGCGTGGCGAACCATACATCCGGCAGCCCGCGCGCATAGTCAAGAAAACGCTTCAGCGCCATCACCCGTCCGGGCCGCCCGATCAGGCGGCAATGGAGCCCGATCGACATCATCCTGGGCGCGCCCGCGACCCCCTCGGCGTAAAGCGCGTCAAGACTGTCCTTGAGGTAGGAATAGAACTGGTCGCCTGAATTGAATCCCTGAGGGGTGGCGAACCGCATGTCATTGCAATCAAGCGTATAGGGCACGATCAACTGATCCCGCCCGTCAATATTGCGCCAATAGGGCAGATCATCGTCATAGGTGTCGGCGACATAGTCCATCCCCGCCTCCGCCGCCAGCCGCACGGTGTTCATCGAACACCGCCCCGTATACCACCCCCGCGGGCGCGAGCCGGTCACCTCTGTGTGCAGCCGGATCGCCTCGGCAATCTGGGCGCGCTCCTCGTCCTCGGCCATGTCCTTGTGCTCAACCCATTTCAATCCGTGGCTGGCAATCTCCCATCTGGCCGATTTCATCGCCGCCACCTGGTCGGGCGACCGGGCAAGTGCAGTGGCGACGCCATAAACTGTGATCGGCAGATCCTTCATCAGCCGGTGCAAGCGCCAGAACCCGGCCCGCGCGCCGTATTCGTAGATCGACTCCATGTTCCAGTGCCGCTGGCCCGGCCACTGCGCCGCACCAACGATCTCGGACAGGAACGCCTCTGACGCCGCATCACCATGTAATGTGCAGTTCTCGCCACCCTCTTCGTAATTCAGCACGATCTGCACCGCGACCTTGGCGCCGTTCGGCCATTTCGCGTCGGGCGGCGTCGCGCCATGACCTATCATGTCGCGGGGGTAACGGGGCGGGGTCATGTGTCCTGGGTCTCCGGATATCTTCGACTATTCAATCAATAGCCCAGAAATTGCATCAGGATTTTCAAATCAATCAAGACAGTGTTTCCAAAATCAGCCGTACTAGCGGCAGCACCGGTTTCCATGCAACAGTGAAACTCCAATCCAATTCCGACCGAACGGTATGCCCTAAAATGGAAAACGGAGATATTCATGGCCGGTTATCTGACTACCCATGTTCTCGACACCGCGTCGGGACTACCCGCTGCTGGAATGAAAATCGTACTCTACCGGATTGATGGTTCTGACCGCACCGAACTGGTGCAAGTGACCACCAACTCCGACGGCCGCACAGACAATCCGATCCTTCCACAGGATACGTTCCGCACCGGAACCTACGAACTTGAGTTTTTTGCCGGCGACTACCTTCGTGCCCAAGGCGGCGACCAACCCGAACCGCTGTTTCTCGACGTAATCCCGATCCGCTTTGGCATGTCGGACGCGACCGCGCATTACCACGTGCCCCTGCTTCTGTCGCCATTCAGCTATTCCACCTATCGCGGCAGCTAGGCCGTGTTGACAAAAGGGATTCACATCTGTCGGCGGGCATGATTCAAGCTGGTATCTACGACGAAGACCAGCTTGGCACGAGACCTGATGTCGGACGAGGAATGGGCGTTCTTTGAGCGGTTCATCCTGGCTGTCCGCGCCCCGAATGGACGCAAGGCTATCAACCACCGCCTTGTTCTTGATGGGATTTTCTGGATTTCCAGGACAGGGGCTCCGTGGCGCGACCTGCCGGAAGAGTTCGGCAAGTGGTTCAGCGTCTACCGACAGTTTCGGCGCTGAACACTGGCGGGGATATGGGAAGAGATTATGGACGCCTTGAACCGAAGTGGAGCAGTGCCAGACGCCCTGCAAATGATCGATAGCACCGTAATCCGCGCCCATCATCAGGCAGCGGGTGCAAAAGCGGGACTCCGCGACAGGGTTTTGGCCGTTCGAGAGGTGGCTTCACGACCAAGATCCACCTTCTCGTAAACGCACACGGCTTGCCTATGAGGACCGAGATCACACCGGGCCAGACATCTGACTATCGTGGTTTCGATTTGGTCATGGCAGATAATCTGCCTCAGCCGCGCGTGTTATTAGCAGATCGCGGCTATGATGCTGACAAAATACGCAAAAAGATGAATGATCGAGATGTGATGACCCAGATTCCCATGCGGAAAACCAGAAAGATGCGCGTTGGCGTCGACCGCTCACTTTATCGTCTGCGAAATCGGGTCGAGCGCTGCTTCAACAAGCTCAAGAACGCTCGGCGTGTTGCAACCCGCTACGACAAGACCGCAGAAAGCTTCCTGGGATTCATCGATATAACGTCCATCCGACTTTGGCTTCGCCATTTGTCAACATGACCTAGCCGTTCCAAAACCCCGTGACAAAACGTTTGGGACATAGGATCGGTTTTTGTCATCATAGGGCATGATCATCGGATACGCTCGCATTTCAACCACAGACCAGCATCTTGAGGATATGATGGAATGAACATCTCCTGATCCCTCATCACATCAGGCCAACAGATCAAACAGCCCGTCGGCTGTCTTTATCATGATCGAGTCCAGGTCGGCACCATCCTGAAGGACCCAGGCGACCTGCCCGGTTGGCAGGTACCTGACAAATGCCTCGGCGACACCATCGCTGCCCCGACCAGAGGTGACAGCGAATGACACCACGAAACTGCCCGCATTTCCGTTTGCCTAGGTTTCCAGGCGGTCTCACCCATTCGCCTATCTCAAGGCCACTCTCGAAGCCATCGCAGCAGGACATCCAAAGAACCAAATCGACGACCCGCTCCCCTGGAACTTCAAGCAGTCAAGCTGAATGCCCAGCGGTCTTCGGCCACCGCTTAAGGCGAGGACGCGCTGCTTGAAGGCCTTTGGCGAGCGCATTGCGGCAAGAGACCCAGACCGCAGAAATCCGCATCCGCATCGCCCTCATGAACCGCCGAAATCAAACGCGTGGCATGACGTCGGCAGGGTAAGGGTCTTCACGCCTCAAACGCGAGTTTCGCAACAACGGCGGGTGACTGTTGCGCAACCGCTCTGCAGCGACGACAAAGCTCCGGACTTCAGTAGTCGCGCTCGAAAAAAACGCCGATCCCTGTTTCGCCGTTGCCGTCCACTGTGCCACGGACGGTCAAATTGTCGGTAACGTCGAGATTCAGATTCACTTCGGTTTCGCCCTGGGTGTTGACGGTGAAATCAGTATAAAGGTTTTCGCCCAGATACCCGCCTGCGCCAAGCAAGCCGCCGCCGCCGGATGCCGGGGCCAGTTCGATATTGCTGAGGCCGGTCTTTTCACGGACACCCTTGGTGACGTCGCCGCCCACACCGCTGAGTTGCGCTAGGGAGGCCGCCATCTGGGCAATCACAAAAGGTGACAGCTGCGAGAATTCGTTACCAAAGAGTAGCATTGCCAAGGCCTCTTCGGCGGGACGTTCCGGGTCTGCATAGACTTCGATCTCGGGGGCGTTCAGGGGGCCGGAAATCTCGATGGTGGCGGTGCCGTCGGATGTGGTCGCGGTCGAGGCGAATTCCAGATAGGGGGTCAGGTTGCCCTGAAGGGTGACCAGCCCCTTGGTCAGGTTCAGGCGTCTGGCCAGAATGTCAAAGGTGCCGCGGATCAGTTCGATTTGGCCGGATGGCACGACCTTGGCTGTGGAGCCGCCGATATGGAGTTTGCCGCCCAGTTCCGCGTTCACACCGCGCCCGCGCACAAACACGCGGTTTGGTGCGTTCAGGCTGATATCCAATGAAATGCGAGAGCTTTTGTCCTGCCCGTTGCCGGTTTTGATCAGGTTGGCGCGCTCCAGCGTGGCATAGACAGGGCCGCTTTCGCCGACATGCTGCATCGGCGGGATCGGGGCCGCACCCACCGCACCCGAGGCGGCGGCGAGGTTGATGTTGGTTTCGCCAAACTCAATCTGCCCGGCCAGAGCGCTGTTGCCGGCCAATGGCCCCGACATCACGATCTGACCGTTCAGGGTGGTTTCGTAAAGCAGTTTGTCTGTCAGAACAAACTGGTTGATCGAGGTGGAGATCTGTCCGTCGAAGGGCGGATTGAGCGATACCGGCCCCGAGACGGAAAAGCCACCGCCGTTCCGCCCCTGACCGTTCAGTGCGAGGGTTGCACGGCTGCTGGCCAGTGTGACAGTGCCGCCAATGTTGGTGAGTGTTTGCCCCGCATTGGGAATGGCGAATGTGGTGCCCGATGTGGAAATCGTTCCCGACAACGCGTCAAGCCCGGGGTTACCTTTGAGGGCCAGATCGTATCGGGCCGAACCCGCGATCTTGTTCGGCGTGATGAACCGGTTGGCGATGCCGATATTGACGCCGCCTGTCGCCGACATGTCGGCCAGGCCGGTGCCTTCGTCAAACGTGCCCGCGACCTTGGTTTCGATATTGGCCGGGCCGGCGGCGCTGGCATCGACTGTCCAGACGCCATTCTTGCGCTTGGCGTTGCCCTTGGCAGTGGCAGAACCGGGAAATTCCGGCAAGAACCGCTCGATCCGGTCGAGGCGGGCGTCAAAATCGAAATCTGCGTCCCCCTTTGTTTCCGCCGTGCCGACCAGATGGGCAAAGGAGGTGTCGGGGCCAGTGAGGCGAATGTCGCCCTTTATGCCTTTGCCGGTTGGCGTGACATCCCCATTGAGGGTCAGCGGGCCGGTAATGGTCGAAGAAACCCGGGCGAGATTGTCCAGCGCGGCCTCCACCGTGAGGCTGCCATTTTCTTCACGCAGATCGCCCTTCGCGCTGGCGCTGAGCGCGGTGCCGTCCAGATTGAAGGTGCGAATATCCAAACCTTGCGCATCGCGGGAGGCGTCCATGGTCAGGGTCGTTCGGCCCTCGATCAGCGCGTCCGCTTTTTCGATGCCGGTTTTCAGATCGCTGGCCTTAACGTCGAGTTTCAGATCGAACAGGAGGGATTTCACGGTTGCGCTGCCCTGCGCATCGGCGGTGATGGAGCCCGCCAGATCAAACCCCGCAAGACCTGAAAAAACCGAAAGATCAGGCGCGTCGAGTTGGGCCTGACCCTCGACAGACATGACCCCGGTCGGGTCGGTTACGGTTGCAACCACGTCAGCGTCCAGAGCGTCGGCATTGACGACGGCCTTGCGAACGACGATCTGATCGCCCGTTCGCGCGGCGTTCAGCGAGATGTGGGTCTGACCGGCAATTACCGGGTCGATCTCGGTCAGGCCGGTTTTCAGGTTCTGGCCGATGATCTCGGCCTTGCCATCGAATTCAAGCGTTTCGGGCGTACCCTTGCCCGTGACCGAAGCGTCCACCGCGCCGCCCAGATCATACCCGGCCAGTGCCGAGAACACCGACAGGTCCGGAGCGTTGACCCTAGCATTCCCGTCAACGGTCAGTTTGCCATCAGGTTGCGAGACTTTGGCCGCCGCTTCTGCCCTTAACGCCGTGCCAGCCAGCGTTGCCTTGCGGATGCTCAGACCCTGGCCATCGCGCACTGCGTCCAGAGCAATGGTTGTCTCGCCAATGATCAGAGGGTCGATGTCGGCACGACCCGTGGCGAGGTTGCGGCCTTGCATTTCCAACTGGCCGTCAAAGCTGCCGCCCAGGGGTGATCCCGTGCCAGCCAGTCTGGCAATAACTTCACCCGCCAGATCCATATTTGCGAGGCCCGAGAATCGCGACAGATCCGATGCGGTCAATGCTGCCGATCCGTCCATCTCGAAGCCGGAGTTCAACCCGTCAATGACCGTGTCCACTGACAGCGTGTAATCAGACCCGAACAGTTCGAAATTCGAAAGCTTGAGGCTCTGCTCTCCGGTCAGCCCGAACAGGCCATCCAGCGTGATGCGGTTGCCGATAGCATCCTGAAGGCTGGGGTCCGAGAAGGCGATGCCGTCAAGCAGGGCCTGAAGGTCGCCATCGAGTTCGGGCACGTCGCCCTGCGAGAATGTGCCTTGCGCGGTAAGGCGTGCGCGACCCAGTTTCAGCTCGGGTGTCTCCAGATCGCGTGCGGTCAAGCTCAGATCCCAGAGGTCACCGTTGGCGGCATCGTAAAGCAGGGAAAGCTGTGCCGCGTCCAGTGTGGTGCGTGGTTCGGCAATCGGCAGGACGACCGGTTGAGTGCCGGGCGGGGTGATCCGCCCCTGTAGTGCGGCTTTGTTCAGCTTGCCGCCCCCAGCAAGGCTGAGTTCGCCGGACAAATGCAATGCTTCGGTTGTCACTTCAAACTCGGGGATGTCGAACGCGCCTTCAGCTTTGGTACGTCCATCAACGAACAGGCGGGTTTCGGTGCCGAAGAACGGGTCGAACTCCTCGGCCAACAATGGTGTGACGTCACCACCGATATCGGCGGTAAAGCGGATACCCGAAGAGTCATCCGTTGCCGTTGCGCCGAGACCGCGCAACCGGACCTGCCCTGCGATCCGTTGGGTGTCATCGCTGGTCAGGCCAAGATCGGCGGTGAAATCCGTCACCGGGCCGTCGCCTTTGGCGGTAACAAGCAGCGGCGGTTCGCCGGGGATTTTCAGAGCTTTCGAGATCAGGCCGCCTTGATCTTCTACGATTTTCAGATCCAGGCCGATGGTGTTGTTTTCGTTCTGGAAACTGGCGGTCAGGCTGGCCGTGTCACCGGGCCGGTCAAGCCGGGTGATATCGAGATCGGTATCCAACTCACCGTCCGCGAGGGATAGGGCACCTGTCAGGGACAGGTCGGCGGCCAACCCAAGCAGCGGCTCTCCCAATGCCAGCTTGTCGATGCCGATCTTTCCGATCTCGACCGAAACCGGCAGTTCCGGCACCTGGAAGGGCTGGGCCTCGGGGCTGGGCAGTTCCGGGTCGGGGGGCAAGGGTTCGGGCGCGCGCGCGACGCTGATTTCCGCCGCCGTCAGTTCGTTGACCGAAAAACGGCCTCGCAATAGCGCCAGTCGGTTCCAGTCGAGCACCGCATTGTCGATGGTCAGCCAGACGCCGTCCTCATCAGATACCGTAATCTGCTGGATCGTCGCCTTGGAGCTGAGCGCGCCTTCGAGCCCGCGCACCTTGATGTAACGGGAATCGGTCGACAACGTGTCCTGCAGGAAGTTGGCCAACAGACCGCCTTCACCCTCTTCCGCCTGATCCTGCGACTGGGCCCGGACAAGAGGAGAGGCCACGCCGAAAACACAGGCGATGACAAGGGGATATGCCAGTGTGTGCTTCAAAACGCCTGTCCGATCCCGATATAGAATTGCAGCCCCTCGCCGGTATCGCCGGACACCGGATAAGCCAGGTCGAATCTGAGCGGACCGAAACCGCCGATGTCATAGCGTACACCAATACCGGCTCCGGAATGAGAGTTGGTGTTGCCGGTTGCAAAGGCGTTGCTGTCCACCGCGCCGAAATCATAGAAGCCGACCAGCGACAGGTTTTCGGTGACTCGCCCGCGCACTTCGGCGGACAGGCCCAGGAACGCGCGCCCGCCCGCGACCTCGTTGCCGACCGGAATGCCGAGACTTTCGAAAGGCTGCCCGCGCACGGTGCCCGCGCCACCCGAAAAGAACAGAAAGTCGGGGGTCACGGCATCCGCCGACGGTCCCATCACCGAACCGATCTGCACCCGGCCCGCCAGCACCAGCGCGCCGCCGGTGCCAAGATCCCAGTAACCCCGGCCATCAGCATAGACACGCATCCCCGATTGCGCCCCGGAAAACCCTGCAAAAGGCATCACCTGCGCATCCAGATAGAACCCCTTTGTGGCGCTGACCCTGCTATCGCGCTGGTCCCATTCTGACCGGAAGGGAAGGATGAAGTAGCGGAATTTGCGGCCGTCGCCATAAGCGTCGTCGGAATCGGAATAGTGCAGTCCAAGCCAGGCTTCGGCATAGAGCCGGTCAGAAAAGGTGCGGCGCGCACCATAGCCCAACTGGCCCAGTGTCACGTTGTAATGCGTCCTGTTCCGACGTTCCAACTGCGCGATGTAGAATGTGCTGTCATCCGGACCCAGCCGCGCCGGTTCATCCAGACGCAGGCCAATGCGTCCATCGATGTCCTCGGTTCCGCCAATGTTGCGCACGCTGGCTTCGAACCGGAAGCGTTCGGCATTGCCGAAGAGGTTGCGGTGCATCCACGTGGTACTGACGTCGATCCCCTGGTTCGAGGATATCTCGCCCCCAAAGGTGAAGCGCCGTTTGGGCATGTCTTCGAATGTGGCATCGAAATCAAGCGTGCCGTCAGGGTTGGGGTTTTCGTTTTCCTGCAGGGATACGACGCTGAAGGCTCCGGTGCGCCGAAGGCGGGTGCCGACCTTTTGCACCTGTGCGGGTGAAAACACCTCGCCGGTTGGAAAGCCGGCAATTTTCTCGATGGCTTCGGGGCGAACGTCGCTTTTGCCATGAATGAACATCTGGCCAAAGGTCAGTTTCGGCCCGGGCAGCAATTCGATATCCGAATCCAGTCGGGCCTCGGAATGGCGGGCAATGACCCGTTGTCCACCGACGCTGGCCTTGGCGTGGCCGTCGTTTTTCCACGCGCGCACTCCGCCTGTGGCGGCGTCTTGAATCACGCCGGTCGAAGCTGCGCCACCCGGCTTGTACTCGTCTGGCAGGACTGTGCCGTCCGCAAGTGGGCCGATTTCGGCGGAACCAAAACGGAAGGGGGGGCCGGTCTGCACCGCGATGTCGATCCGGTTGACCTGATTGGGCGTGTTCAACGGATCGATGTCCGCCGCCTCACGCCCATCCAGCCGGATATTGACAACCGGGCTGAAAAAGCCCTCGTCATAAAGGATCTGTACCAGGGTGCGATAGTCGGACAGCGCGGCGGACAACAGTTCGATCGGCGTATCCAGCCCGCGCGCCTCGGCGGTCAGGACCGATGAGGTCTCCTCGATCCGCTTGCGCAGCTCTTTCGAGGCGCCGGGCGCGGTCAGGGTGGTGTCAAGGGCAAAAGCAAGGTCGGGAAGCGCCAAAGCGCAGATCGTGATCAGCCCGGATTTCAGGGCAATCCACGGTCTGTTGAACTTCATTGCCTGGCCCCCGAACGCTCGAACCTGCCTGAGAAAGTCTTTGCGGTATGGAAGTCCCACCGCTCTATTTCCGATAGTTAGAGCACTTGAAGCCAGCGATGAAAAGGGAAATTGGCCGCGACGGCGCAATGAACCGGGTTCGACAATCATCGGCGATATGGCAAGAAGCACCAGTGACTGCCCCTGTCGGTCATGGAACTGACGATATGTGATAGACTGACATCACATCGAGGCTTTGCAAGTGCCTCGGAAAGGGGGGAGCGTGGCTGAACTCAACAAGACCGACCCGGACTATGTTCTTGGGGCGACGCAGGACGAACATCTTCGATTGAAAAGCCAATCCGATTTCATCGACCCGTTCACCAGACGGCTATTTCTGCAGGCGGGGATTGGTCCCGGAATGAACGTGCTGGATATCGGCTGTGGCGCGGGTGACGTGTCGATGCTGGTACGCGAGATTGTGGGACCCGAGGGATCGGTTCTTGGCGTGGATCGGGAAGAAAACTCGATAGCCGCCGCCAGAAGCAGGGCTGATTCAATGAAACTCGGGAACGTAACGTTTCGGGCCGCCGATTTCCGTGAGGTGGATGGTGGCGATACACAATTCGACGCGCTGGTGGGGCGACTCGTCCTGATGTATCAACCGGATGTTTCCGCAGCGCTCAGGGCGGTTTTGCCTCGAGTCCGCCCCGGCGGCATCGTTGCCTTTCACGAACACGACCTGTCGGTTCCCGCCATGGGCCATCCCCGATTGCCGTTGCGTGAAAAGGTCAGTGGCTGGTTATGGGAAACATTCCGGCGATCAGGCGCAGAGACCAGCATGGGGTACAAACTCTATTCGGCCTTTCGGGCCGCCGGGTTGAGGAAACCGAACCTTCTGGCCGAAGCGATCATCGACACGCCGGGGTCGTCGTATTCCTGGGCCATGATGACGCGGGTCATGCTGCCCAAGATGATCGAATACGGGGTCGCCACCGAAGAAGAGGTTGATATTGAAACTCTCGATCAACGGCTCAGCGACGAGATCGACGGGACCGACACCATCGCGGTGGACTTTCTGGCCTTCGGGGCCTGGGCCCGGATGCCCACCTGATCGCGGTGGGGTGCGGGATTACCCGCCGGCGGCTCGGAACCAGCGCACGATGGCGGAACGGTCTTCGGGTTCCATGAAGGTGACGTTTGCGGGCGGCATGGCATGACTGAGACCCGCTTGCAGATAGATCGCCTTGGCGTTTCGGGCTATGTCAGCCTCGGTTTCCAGCAACACGCCTTTGGGCGCCCACAGGATACCTTCCCAGACTGGCTCGCGCGAATGGCACATCGAACAGCGGCCCAGCACCACGTCATGCGCCTCGGTGAACCCGTCCGCAGCGGCAAAACGCTGCTCGTACGGGGTCAGTGCCTGTGCCTCTTCGTCATCCAGCGGCTGGTATACGGGCGCGGCGGTAGACAGCCACATGATGGCAAGGAACAGCAGCGCCGTGACCAGCCAGGTCCAGGTGGGGTTTCCTGCGCGGGCATGGGTGGTGTTGAAGTAATGCCGGATCGTGACCCCCATCAGGAAGACGAGCGCTGCGATGATCCAGTTATACTCGGACGCGAAGGCCAAAGGATTGTGGTTCGACAACATCAGGAACACGACCGGCAAAGTCAGATAATTGTTGTGGGTCGACCGTAGCTTGGCGATTTTGCCGTATTTCGGATCGGGGGTGCGGCCGTTTTTCAGGTCGTCCACCACGATGCGCTGGTTCGGCATGATGATGAAGAACACGTTGGCGGTCATGATCGTGGCAGTGAATGCGCCCAGATGCAGCATCATGGCGCGGCCGGTGAAGATCTGGTTGTAGCCCCAGCCCATGATCACCAGCAGCACAAACAGCAGAACCATCAGCAGGGTCGGGCGTTCGCCAAGACCGGATTTGCAAAGGAAATCGTAAACCAGCCAGCCGATGGTCAGCGAGGCGGCAGAGATCAGGACTGCCTGCCAGACCGCCAGATCGGCCTTGGCGGTGTCGATCAGATAAAGCTCGGCCCCGGCCCAATAGACCAGCATCAAAAGCGCGGCCCCGCTGAGCCAGGTGGAATAGCTTTCCCATTTGAACCAGGTCAGATGGTCGGGCATCTGCTCAGGGGCCACCAGAAACTTTCGGATGTGATAGAAACCGCCGCCATGAACCTGCCACTCCTCACCGTGCGCACCGGGTGGCAGGTCGGGCGCCTTGCGCAGGCCGAGGTCCAGAGCAATGAAATAAAAGGATGATCCGATCCAGGCAATGGCGGTGATCACGTGCAGCCAGCGCACTGCGAAAGCGGCCCAGTCCCAGAACGCGACATAGTCATACATGGCAAATTCTCCGATTTGTTGACGCCAGACTAGGCAAATGCTGATTTATTCGGTATTCCTGTTAATTGCCAAGCTGTATCAAAAATTTCCGAAAAGATGTCCTATCTCGATAATATCCGCACTTTCGTCCGGGTCTATGAACTGGGCAGCATGTCCGCCGCCGGGCGTGACCTGCGCATTTCACCGGCGGTGACCTCGGCCCGGATTTCCCAATTGGAGGATCATCTGGGCGTGCGTCTTTTCCAGCGCACGACGCGCAACCTGACCGCCACCGAACAAGGGCGGGCCTTCTATCCCGGCGCGGTAGCTGTCCTTGAATCGGTGAACCAGGCCGAAGCTCAGGTCATGCACCTGACCGAAGCGCCGCGCGGCTCGCTTTTCGTTGCGGCACCTCTCGGGGTCGGTCGACGGCTGCTTGCACCACAGGTGCCGGAGTTCCTGTCGGAGTATCCCGAGATCGATGTACGGCTGCGATTGACGGATCGGACAATCGATCTGACCACCGAAGGTCTGGATCTGGCCTTTTTTATCGGCCAGCCCGAGGACAGCAACTTGCGCATCCGTAAGATCGCAGATTGCCAGCGAGTGTTATGCGCCGCACCCGACTACCTCAAACGTCGCGGCAACCCCGCAAACGGTGCCGCGCTGATCTCGGAAAAGCACGAATGCCTGAATCTGCGTTTCCCGGGGGCGACGGAATTCCAGTGGTTGCTGCAGACATCTGACGGGCCACGGCGCTTTGCGGTTTCGGGCCGGTTCGAATGCGACGACGGCGACGTATTGACCGATTGGGCGCTGTCAGGACAGGGGATCGCGATGAAACCCGTCTTTGAGATCGCCGAGCATCTGAAAGCGGGTCGGCTGATACCGGTTGCGCAGGACAACCCGCCCGTTCCGGTGCAGATGGCTTGCCTTTACACGCACCGCCGTCACCAGGATCCCAAAACGCGCCTTTTCATGGAATTCATGACCAAGCGCCTGGGTCAGGTCGTACGCGACGCCGAAGCCAAGGCGGCCTGAACGGGCAAGGGCGCAGCCCCTCTTGCCCTTCGGGCAATTCACCCCGGGGTATTTTTTAACCAGAAAAAAGCGGAAACGCGCATATGCTTGTTTCTCGTCGCAATTACCCTAGGGAGTTTGAGGGACAGCGTCCCTCAAGAATGTCAATGAGCGTTTAAAACTGACCCGGTTTCATCGATTGAAATTGCCCCACCCTTTGTGGTGCAAAGCCCCCAGACGGGCTGCCGTCATATAGCGAGTTCGTCTGGGGGCAAGTGACTGTCCGGCGAAGGCGGATTTTCAATTGGTTGACTTTTGGGGCGGCTGACATGCGAAATCACTGCCAGCCTCAAACTCGAAATTCAACTGCCCCACACTTTGCGGTACACTCCATAGAAGACGACCGCGAACAGAATCACATACTTTGGATATTGCGCGGTCTCACGCTTATTTCAGTCCTCGCCAAATATCTTGGCAATGCCAGCCTAGGGACCCCTCAACCAGACAATCCAGAAACGCCGCTTGCTGCATCAACAGAACGTGGCGAAGATTGAAAGTACAGCGAACCTGATCCTCCTATACGATCAAACGCTCGTGTTCCAATTCATTCAATTACGAATATTCTGCCTTATATTCAATTTCACATTCTCGAATGCACTAGCCCATGTAGAAACACTGTCTTGGCGTACTACTGTCATATCTGGATACCATCTAGACATAGAATCGTTATTGTCGAAAAACCAATGCGGTTTTGCATTCAATAGATTGATCACAGGCTTCCCAATTGATCCGGCCAAATGTGCCAGACTGTTATCAACTGTCACTATCACATCCATTGATTCAATAGCTAACAACAATGCAGGCAGGTCTGAAATTGATGCACCCAAGTCCGATATCAACAGATCGGCGCCAGTAGCTTCCAGCCGTTTTCCCTCTGTTCCCGGTTGAAGGCTGAAAAAGTTGATATCCTCTTCAGTCACAGCCAGTTTTATGAACTCAGAAATAGGTCCTATCCGATCACGCTTACCGACCGTAGGAGAATCGCCAGCCCATGCAATACCAACCTTGAGTTGCCCATCAGAATCGTCGATCTTCACTTCATTCCGGGAAGGCTTTCCCGGACTCCACCTAACAGGTGCCGGGATGTCGTCCTCCGCTTTCATAATATTTCCAGGTAAGTCAAGAAGAGAACAGAAGTAGTCGAAATCTTCCGAACAAAGAGACGATAGTGACCGCGAATTTTGGTCGGACCATCGTTCATTTTTTTCGGCCCCATCATATATCTCAGAACTCACTACAGTATCAGCAAGCCCCGACGGAAAAACTTCCATCAATTGTTTACTACAAGAAAAGGTCGTTATTGCACCCTGTTCTTTTAATGGCTGCAGGAAGCGAGAAAGTAGAATTGTATTTATAGAATCCTTCTCCGACAAAACCAGAATGCGGCAACCCTCTACATCTTCGCCTCGCCAGCGAGGGACACTAGCAAGCGATGATGGTAGGGCATTGTCACTGTTGGAAAAGATATCAGCCGCCAATCTCCAGTTATTCAACGCCTTGGAATCATGTATTTTTGCCAAGGCAAGTTCTAACTTACATTCTTTGCTATCTGGATACTTAATAGACAATTCTTCAATCATATTTAATGCAGAAGAACCATCACCGCAATCTCTCTTGATTCGAGCCAGCCGAATCATATTCAGCAAACTTGAATCAAAATCCACCGATTTTTGAGCGTTTTTAATAGCCATCTCGTACTCACCCAAATCCGTGAGCAGCAGTGCATAGTTCATTAAAAGATCGGAATCAGTATTCCCAAAATCTTTCTTGGCGCGACGATAACATCCTACTGCTGCGGCCAGCCGTCCAAGATATCGATTACACACGCCCATATTATTCAAAACATGAATGTCTACATACCCAATTCCTGTAAGTTTTGTATAAATCTGCAACGCTACATCGTAATTACCTTCCTTCATAAACTTTAATGCCATCTCCAAGGCGGTGGAAATGTGCTTTTCCGGATCATTCAAAAAATCCAGGAGTTCTTTTGGTAACCCGTTTGCCCCGTCGCCCCCTAGATCTTTGCTCTCTAGCGATGTAAAATCTGCCAATTTTTCACCCTCATTTGTGTTTACATTTTGTTTGACGTCAGCGCCAATGGGACAGTTTAGGTTGATTTGATAAGGGAGGGTTTCTGGCTCATCGTAACCATCAAGGAGTGGAGATGAGACAGAAACCCGGAACCAAGCA
>NZ_JBXWRJ010000026.1:0-56197 GCF_059612845.1 Ruegeria sp. YKSE079
AAGTTTCAAATATCTGGTGCGCGGAAACGGAACCACCCGCGCCTGACGCTCCGTCAAAGAAAGACCAGTCAGAATCGGATTGAGGCGCGGGTCGATGTCGTTTCGGCCCGCGCGCGTCGACCAAGATCTTTTGCCGTTTGCGCCAGTAACGCGAACTGAACCAGAGCCGGGGTGACCTGCACCTTGAAGTCCCGTGTATTCAGCCCGTGCCACAAGTCCTGATTCACGTTCATCTTGTCGGCTGTGCCAACCACGTTCCATTGACCTTCCGAACAAGTCACCTCGACAGTGCCCCCAAATGGCATCGCAGATTCACAGCACTGGATTGCCAGAAAAGCCAGTTTGACCTCGCTGCGCGGTTTGGCGTCACCTGGCGCCCAGTGGATTTTTACGCGCCCGGTTCTCGTCAGATCGGCTAGCACCCCGGTTATTTCAGTACGTCCCAGCGGCTGATTTCCTCCGGCCCCGAAGGCGATGCGAAAGAACCGTATACGGGCACTGGCATTGTCCACGCTGCCCGAGATAAGCTCCATCTCGGGGCCCGGCACCCCGCCGGACATGTTCAGCAACTCCAATCCGTTTGTGATCGCGCCGATCGGACTGATCAGGTCATGACAGATTCGCGACCCGATCAAAGCGGCCAGGTTGACGTTGCCTTCGCTCATGCGTACCTCCTGCAGACCCGTCAGATATCCCGGAAACAAGCCGTTATGACAGACCTTAATGCAATTCTTGCACCGGGCATGTTCGTCCGCCACCCCGATTTCCCCGACTGGGGTGTTGGACAGGTTCAGTCCAACATAGGTGGCAAGATCACTGTCAACTTCCGCGAGCAGGGGAAAGTGGTGATCGACGGAACGAACATCGCCCTTTTGCCCATCTTTGATCCGGAAAACTGATTGACGATTGGTTAACGTCCACACGGAAAAGCATCGACAGGTTGCCATTTCTTTTGAATGTACTGTATCAGCGCGACGGCAAAATGATTGCCAAACCATTGGATAGGATATGTCGGACCGCGGCCCAAGTTTTACCGTCAAGATCGCCGAGACCGAGGCAGAGCTGCACGCGGCGCAGCGCCTGCGTTATGACGTCTTCGTGCGCGAACTGGGCGGTGGGGGCAAGATGGTGGATCACGACACAGGACTGGAACGCGACAGGTTTGACCCTTTCTTCGATCACATGCTGGCCATTGATGATGAAACCGGCAATGTGATTGGTGTCTATCGGCTGCTGCCCGATGACAAGGCTCAGGCCGCGGGCCAGTTCTACTCCGAGGACGAATATGACCTGACCGTTCTCAAACGAAGCGGCAGGAAACTGCTGGAATTGGGGCGGTCCTGCGTGCATCCCGACTATCGGGGCGGCATGGCGATGTATCATCTGTGGAACGGGTTGGCGGCCTATGTGGCGGACCATCAAATCGACATTCTGTTCGGCGTCGCCAGCTTTCACGGCACCGACGTGACGACACTGGCCCAGCCGCTATCGATGCTGCATCACAACCACCTGGCTCCGGCCGATATTCGCGTCAGGGCGCAGCCCAGGCACTACGTTGATATGAACCTCATACCAAAAGCCGAACTGAATCGCCGCGAGGCGATGCTGGGCGTTCCGACCCTGATCAAGGCCTACCTGCGGCTGGGCGGATTTGTTGGGGACGGCGCCTATATCGATCATGCCTTCAACACCACGGATGTCTGCCTGATCCTCGATACCGCCCGAATGAACGAGCGCCAGCGTCGTATCTACAGCGGAGCGCGCATGTGACCGACCCTCTGTGGAACAGCGATGATGAACCTGATCCGATCCGCATCAGTTTGGGAGGATGGTTACGTGTTCTGGCACGTGGCATACCCTTGGCGTTTTTGGTGTTTGGCGGGCTTCTGGTTCTTCTACTGGTTCGCCTGATCGAACATCCGATTCATGGCCATAATCGCCCGATCACGCCTCACATCGCTCAATTCGTGTGCCGGAATGCGCTGCGTATCCTGGGAATCGGGTTCTGCACGTCCGGCGAACTGATGCACCAACACGGCGCTGTGGTTGCAAATCATACTTCCTGGCTGGACATATTCGCCCTGAATGCGCGCAAGCGGGTCTATTTCGTGTCCAAAGCCGAGGTTGCGAGATGGCCTGCCATTGGCTGGCTGGCGCGTGCAACCGGAACGGTGTTCATCGAACGGAACCCTAAAAAGGCCAGGGAACAGACCGAGATTTTTGAATCCCGGCTCAAGGCGGGTCATAAACTCCTGTTTTTTCCCGAAGGCACTTCGACCGATGGTTTGAGGGTTTTGCCATTCAAAACAACTCTGTTCGCTGCGTTCTTCTCCGATCACCTGCGGGATGACGTTCACATCCAGCCCGTTTCGGTCATTTTCCACGCCCCCGATGGTGAATCCGACCGGTTTTACGGCTGGTGGGGCGATATGGAGTTTGGCCCGCATCTTCTCAAAACCCTCGCGGCCCGGCGGCAAGGCTGGGTCGAACTGATCTACCACTCCCCGGCAAAGGTCAGTGATTTTGGCGACCGCAAGGCGCTCGCGGCCCATTGTGAAAATGCCGTGCGCAATGCCCACGCCCTCGCGCGGTCATCAAAATAAGGGCGATTGGCCCTTGCACCCCATTCAATCCTGCCGTATACGCGCGCCATTCAAACCCGCAGGCGGGGTTTGGCCCTTTTGGGGGAGACATCCCCAACAGGACCGCCGGTTGGAGCACCCGCTCTGAAACCCCCGCCGAGGAAGAAACCGGAAAGGAAAACAAAGCATGGCTCTTCCCGAGTTCACCATGCGTCAGCTGCTGGAAGCTGGCGTTCACTTCGGCCACCAGACACAACGCTGGAATCCGCGCATGTCGCCGTTCATCTATGGTGCGCGCAATGGCATCCACATCATGGACCTGACCCAGACCGTTCCTATGTTGGATCAGGCGCTGAACGTGATCCGTGAAACTGTCGCAAAAGGCGGCCGTATCCTGTTCGTCGGCACCAAGCGTCAGGCCGCAGGCCCGATCGCCGAAGCGGCCGAAAAATCGGCACAGTATTTCATGAACCACCGCTGGCTGGGTGGGACGCTGACCAACTGGAAAACCGTTTCCCAGTCGATCAGCCGACTCAAGCAGATCGACGAAACCATGGAATCCGGCGCCGAAGGCCTGACCAAGAAAGAGCGTCTGGGCATGGAGCGTGACCAGCAGAAGCTTCAGGCTTCGCTGGGTGGCATTCGCGAAATGGGCGGCGTTCCGGACCTTCTTTTTGTCATCGACGTCAAGAAAGAAGCACTGGCAATTGCCGAAGCCAACAAACTGGGTATCCCGGTTGTGGCCGTGGTCGATACCAACTGTTCGCCCGATGGTGTCGACTACATCATTCCCGGCAACGACGACGCGGCCCGTGCCATCTCTTTGTACTGCGATCTGGCTGCGCGCGCCGCGCTTGACGGCATGTCCGCGCAACTGGGCGCCGCAGGCGTTGACCTGGGTGAGCTGGAAGAAGCGCCGGTCGAAGAAGCCGTCGCAGAAGACGCCGAAGCCACCGCAGAAGCGTAAGCTGCCCGTCATATGAATGACATACGGGGCAGGGTAGACCTGCCCCTAATCCGTTTGAATTGAGGAGAGCCCAGAGATGGCAATCACAGCTGCACTCGTAAAAGAACTGCGCGACGCAACCGGCGCAGGCATGATGGACGCAAAAAAAGCCCTGACCGAAACCGCAGGTGACATGGAAGCCGCCGTTGACTGGCTGCGCACCAAAGGTCTGGCAAAAGCAGCGAAAAAATCTGGCCGCACCGCCGCCGAGGGCCTGGTGGCCGTTGTTGTCGAGGGCGGCAAGGGCGTGGCCGTTGAGGTTAACGCAGAAACCGACTTCGTCGCCAAGAACGCCGAGTTCCAGGACATGGTGGCTGGCATCGCCGCTGCTGCTGTCAACGTCGCCGACGTTGAAGCGCTGAAAGCGGCCGATCTGGGCGGAAAATCCGTCGCTGACACCCTGACCGACAAGATCGCGAAAATCGGTGAAAACATGTCGATCCGCCGCATGGCCAAGATCGAAGGCGACACCGTGGTGTCCTATGTTCACAACGCGGCAACCGCAGGCATGGGCAAGATCGGTGTGCTGGTTGCGCTGTCGGGTGGCGACGAAAACATCGGCAAGCAAGTCGCAATGCACATCGCCGCCGTAAACCCCGCCGCCCTGTCCGAAGCAGACATGGACCCGGCGATTGTCGAAAAGGAAAAGCAGGTCCAGATGGACATCGCCCGCGAATCCGGCAAGCCGGAGCAGGTGATTGAAAAGATGATCGAAGGTCGGATGAAAAAATTCGTGGCCGAGTCGACCCTGCTGAACCAGCAGTTCGTCGTAAACCCGGACCTGACCGTTGAAGCCGCTGCAAAAGAATCCGGCGCCACCATCACCGGCTTCATTCGACTGGAAGTTGGCGAAGGCATCGTGGTCGAAAAAGAAGACTTCGCAGCCGAAGTCGCCAAGGCCGCACAGGGTTAAGTTCAACCCATCCAGGATCGCCAAAAGGGCCGGTTGCAGAATTCGCAGCCGGCCTTTTTCGTTTCCGAACGAAAAAAAGGACCGCCAATCGCAGTCCCGACAAGCTCAAACCGGAAATAAATGAGGGGCCCTGCACGATGGGGATGGAAGGGCCCCTCAAAATTCCGACATTGGCGCGCCGAACAATAAAACGACCACTGCCAGACCGGACGGAGAGCGACGATATTGCGAAGATCCGTCCAAATGTTCCTTGGCCAAAGCCACCACTCACGGAACGCGATAATTATGCACCGCCACCCGAAAGTTTGGTAGTCATGATTTCCTTACCTTAGGTAACCATGCGTCAACTGGCGCAAAAAGCGCAGGTTCAAGCTTCCATGACGAACATCTGATTGTGCAAAGCAGCCTTCAGAACAGCCTGTGCGGTCGTCTCGACGGCCAGGGCCTGACGCGCCAGCCTGAGATGTTTTTCAACCGTTGCCGATGTCAGCCCCATCAGCAACGCGATGTCCTGCGTCGTCTTTCCGTCGCCCACCCATTGCAGCGCCTCGCGTTGCCGCTTGGTCAGCGAACGGTTGGGCGGATTATAGGGCAGGGTCAGGATCTTGAGATGCACTATGTTGTTCATCAGCAGGATGTCATTTCCATGCTCATCCCAGATTGCCTCGACATCGTCTTGTGACAGCCCCTTTCGCGCGGCCAGGGAAATCGCGCCTTTGGTACGCATGGAGACCGAGTTGAAACTGACCGTGTAACCAGCGGTCACACCCATCGAGGCGTTGAACTCATACACCTGCCGCTCCTTATCGGTCATCGTATTGTTCGCCAACGCCTCAGAAATATGCCTCCAACTGCCGGCGCCTTCATTTCTCAACGCCCATTTCAGCATGGGTGCGTGGAAATACAGCCCCGAGTGCAGGAACCCGTCTATGTACTCCTTGCAATGGTTGGTCAGGATGATGAAATCCTCGGGATCGCCCAACGAGGTAGGTGTGCGATATTGCGTGTATCCGTAAAGAAGCCGAACAAAGCCGAATTTTTCCATCTGACGGCAATGTGCATCCCACAGTTCTTCAAGCGACTTTGCGTAGCTGACGAAATTGAGGTACTCGACTGGCGTCATTGTCGGTTATCTCGCTGAAAATGATTTGACAGTGCGTCGAGCGCCAGCAGATATCCTTGCGCTCCAAAGCCGCAAATCTGCCCGACCGCGACAGGGGCGATATAGGATGTGTGCCTGAAGGGCTCGCGGGCATGGATATTTGACAGGTGAACCTCGACGACAGGAACTTCGGCCGAAGAAATCGCATCCATCAAGGCCACAGAGGTATGCGTATAAGCTCCCGCATTCAACACGATCCCGTCCCGAACACCGCGCGCGTCGTGAATGGCATCGATCAGCGCACCTTCGTGGTTTGACTGCATGCATGTGATGTCAAGGCCGATCACGGATCCATGCGCGACACAGGCCTCTTCGATCATTTTCAACGTGGTGTGGCCGTATACCTCTGGTTGTCGAGTACCCAACAGGTTCAGGTTCGGACCATTCAGGACCAGAATTTTTTTCATGTATGTATTTCCCCATTGGCGTACTTTTTACGGGGTTCGCAGACGACTGTCCACAGCGATGCCTTGGTACCGCAGCCCCAACGGCAATTGGTTGCCCGATCAGCGTGGTAGAAGTCTGGCACAATTTCATGGCGAAAAGATGCTGAAACCCGTTCGGCGCAACTTCAGCAGTGCATCATATGGCGAAATTTGGAACAGGCGCCTCTAACTGATCAGTTTCAGTGTGTTTTCTGAGGCCGAGCAACTCAGATAACCGCTTGCCATCAATCCAAAACCACTCAAAAACTCTCAATGCTGCAGCATATTCCAGGTCGCATTGGTTCAATGCTGATTCGTATTGTTGGTATCGTGACAAGGAAAGTCACGCGATCACGTCATCCAAATCGAAGGGTTTCCTTTCCCAAGATGGCCTCTTTGAACGAAGCGGACGCGGGCCGAACTGTTAACCAGTGAATACAGACACGGCATGCATTCCAATCACCCAAGGGTTGAAGGTCGCAGCTTTTAACTTGGCCTCGATCTTTACGCACGACAACGTCCACCGTGTGATAACCGCAGGGCCGCAGATCGTCCGTGCGTCACGACGAGCTTATCCTCAGGTGAATCCTCTTTGTCTAATTGTCATTTGATGACACCAGCCGCAGTTGAAAGGTGCGAGATTTGAACGCTCCTTGATCCGCGGTCAGTCCCGCAACCGATTCCGTGCAACTCACCGGCCTCGCGGCAAGCTGCGAGACGGGTTTGACCCGACATGATTCAATGTCAAATCTCACCGGGGTTTTGGCTCTGAATGTGTCGGCCACCAATACTCCCAATACACGGCTGACATCGCCCAAATCGCTTTTCAAAGGCATCAGGATCATCCTGGCCTCGACTTTCGCCATCCCCAGCCGTGTCGGCGCCGCCAATTTAAACTCTGCAATGGCTGGTGCGTCGAAGACCTGCACCAGGGCATTGGCCAGTTCATCCCGAGCGCAAGGTGTGAAATACGCTGAAACCGGCATCCCGCGCACTTCCATACCGGCCAACTCTGTCAAATGGCTGCCAGCCAGACGAAACCGTGCGACACCAGGCGCGACACGTTCCAGGATGAAAGTGAACTGCAGGATGTTGTTCAACCCGCGCGGATCAATATCCGACCGCTTCGGAACGCCTGTGCCATCCAACAGCGCGGTCCAATAGGCTTCGGCCTGCCGGATGGGAGATAAACTGCGACCGCTGACAAACCGATCCATGGGCACCACCTTCCCCGATACCGATCCGGGGACGTTTTTACTCAACTCTTTCACCACTTAACCCCCTGCCAAATGACAGATCACCCAACTACTCAGCGCTCAGTGATACGCAGTTTACTCAAGTCTTATCCTGACACGGGTTGAGTCAATTTTGGAGCAAATCTTTAACGTTTGGTTAACGCCGGTTAACGTGACCTTTTCAGGCCAACACTTGCCCTCTGCCGCCCTATGGCATTAGGTGCATCCACCACCGGCATCAGGAAAGGGCAGGTATGATAAGATCCATGACCGGTTTCGCCTCGGGCAAGGGCGAATTTGGCGCATATAGCTGGAGCTGGGAATTGCGCAGCGTGAACGGCAAGGGGCTGGACCTGCGCTTGCGTGTTCCCGATTGGCTGACCGGTCTCGAAGCGGCCCTTCGCGCCGACCTGGCCAAGGCGGCCGCGCGCGGCAATATCACCCTGTCCCTGCGAGTCGCCCGCAGCGAAGAAAGTGGCGACCTGACGCTGAACCGCGATTTGCTACAATCAGCACTCGACGCTCTGGCGACGGTCGAGCACGAGGCAAAAACCAAGGGAATATCCCTTGCTCCATCCCGCGCATCAGATCTCCTGGCCTTGCGCGGTATGATGGAAGCAGGCGCTGACGAGGATGACGCCGGGCCTCTGGTTGAACAGCTGAAACGGGATTTCGGGCAACTGGTCCGGTCCTTTCTGGATATGCGCGGGACCGAAGGGGATGCGTTGGTGCGCGTGCTGCAATCGCAACTCGATCTGGTCGAGGCTCTGACCAGACAGGCTGCCGAACTGGCGCTTTCCCGGCGGGACCAGATGGCAGACACTCTAAAGGCCAATCTCGCGCGCGTGCTGAACAATACCGACGGCGCAGACCCCGACCGGGTTGCGCAGGAACTCGCCCTGATTGCGGTCAAGGCCGATGTGACCGAGGAAATCGATCGTCTTACCGCCCATGTTGCTGCCGCGCGCGATCTGTTGGGGCAGGGCGGGCCGATTGGGCGCAAAATGGATTTCCTGATGCAGGAGTTCAACCGCGAGGCCAATACGTTGTGTTCAAAGTCGCAGAACGCGGATTTGACCACCCTGGGGCTTGAGCTCAAGGCCGTGATCGATCAGATGCGCGAACAAGTGCAGAACGTGGAATAAATACGGGAATACGACATCATGGCAAATCGCCGGGGCCTTCTGATCATTCTGTCCTCACCCTCGGGCGCGGGCAAGTCCACGCTGGCCAAACGGCTGCGGGCGTGGGACGCATCCATCCGGTTCTCGGTCTCGGCCACCACCCGCGAACCACGCCCCACAGAGATCGACGGACAGGACTATCACTTCATCACCGAAGAGGCGTTCAAATCCGCCGTGAACAAGGGCGAAATGCTGGAACATGCCCACGTCTTCGGCAACTTCTACGGCTCACCCAAGGGCCCGGTACAAACCGCCATCGAAAACGGGCAGGACGTTCTGTTCGACATCGACTGGCAGGGGGCGCAACAGATCCGGAACTCCGATCTGGGTCAGCACACGCTGTCGATCTTCCTTCTGCCACCCTCGATCCACGAGTTGCGCCGCAGACTGGAATCGCGTGGTCAGGACGATGCCGAAACCATCGCGCGCCGGATGCAGAAAAGCTGGGACGAGATCAGTCACTGGGGCAGTTACGACCACGTGCTGATCAACGATGATCTGGACGCGACCGAAGAGGCGCTCAAGACCATCATCACCGCGACCCGCCTGCGCCGCATCCAACAGCCGCACCTGACGGACCACGTGCGCGCCCTGCAATCCGAATTCGAGGAAACGTCATGACGATCTATGCTCTCGGCGAACACAAGCCACGGATCCACCCAGACACCTGGGTCGCGCCGGATGCCAACCTGATCGGCCAGGTCGTGCTTGAACAAGGCGCATCGGTCTGGTTCGGCTGCACCATCCGCGCCGATCACGAAGAGATCCGTGTGGGCGCTGGCAGCAACGTGCAGGAAGACTGCATCATGCATATCGACGCGGGCTATCCCTTGACCATCGGCCGCGACTGCACCATCGGCCACAAGGTGATGCTGCATGGCTGCACGATCGGGGACAACACCCTGATCGGCATGGGCGCCATCGTCCTGAACGGCGCAAAAATAGGCAGGAACTGCCTGATCGGGGCTGGGGCACTGATCACTGAAAACAAGGAAATCCCAGACAACTCATTGGTCATGGGCACTCCCGGAAAGGTCGTGCGCCAACTCGATGACACGACCGCCGCCCGGCTTGCCTTGAGCGCGCGGATGTATCAGAAAAACATGCGCAAGTTTCGCGAAACCCTTGTCCCCGTCTCATGACACTCCGCCAGCGAGACGCCGCAATCCGGGTTTAACAGTCGCCGGGCAACCCAATAGTCGCGAATCCACCCATGCCACCTGATCTCCTGTCAGAATTCATCACTGCAATTCCCATGCCTGCGGTTCTGGTGGACAGGTCCGAACGGATCATTGTCGCAAACTCCGATGCTCGGAAACTCTTGGGGCAACAGATCTCAGGTCGACATTTTGCAACCATCCTGCGCCAGCCGCAGGTCATCGAAGCTCTGGAGAAAACGCTTAAGACCACAGAGCCCACAATCACTCGGCACCTGGCCAACGACGGCGCACAGGACACCACTTTCGAGGTCGAATGCCGATTCATATCTGACCTCGGCGAGACCGAGGCAGGGGCGGCGCTTGTCTGTTTCAAGGACATCACCCATCTTGAACAGGCCGGGCAAATGCGACGGGATTTCGTCGCCAATGTCAGCCACGAATTACGCACCCCATTGACAGCGCTCATGGGCTTCATCGAAACCCTGCGCGGCCCTGCCAAAGACGATCCGGCAGCTCGCGAGCGCTTTCTGCAAATCATGGCGGATGAGGCCGACAGGATGAACCGGCTGGTCGGAGATCTGCTGTCTCTGAACCGCGTCGAAAGCGAAGAACGGGTGCGCCCAAAGCAGGAACTCGACCTTTCGACGGTGTTGCTGACCACGATGAACTCCCTTCGTCCCTTGGCTGACACCGCGAATGTTTCCCTGAAACTGGAATCGCCCGACGACCCGGTAATGATCAAGGGTGATCCCGATCAGCTCCGACAGGTCTTCACCAACCTGATCGAAAACGCGATCAAATATGGCGGCAGCGGTGGACAAGTGACCGCGATCCTGATGACACCCGAACGCGATCCGGCCCTTCGCGGCCCCGCAGCGCGGGTTCAGATCATCGACAAGGGGCCGGGGATAGATGCGATTCATCTGCCCCGGCTGACCGAACGGTTCTATCGCGCTGACAGCCACCGCTCGCGTCAACTTGGCGGCACCGGGCTGGGGCTTGCCATCGTCAAGCACATCGTCAATCGCCATCGCGGGCGGTTGCGGGTCGAAAGCGAGGTTGGCAAAGGATCAACCTTCACGGTGTCCCTGCCGCGGTAATTCCAGCAGATTTGGCATTGATGTGTCAATCATGAAACATGCGCATAACAGCAATGCGGAATATTTTTGCCAAACCCGGCCAGTTGTCATGCAACTGTTACAAACCCGTCACAAAAGGCTTACGCGCCGTCCCTAGGAGTGCGCCCAGGATCATCATGGGGTGATCGCAAACGTATCTCTACCAAGGAGACTGAAATGTCCTTTGTGAAACTGTCGGCTTCGGCCCTCGCAATTGCCGCTGTATCCGCAACTGCTGCCGCCGCTCGTGATCAGGTTCAGGTTGCCGGCTCGTCGACCGTACTGCCTTATGCCTCGATCGTTGCCGAAGCTTTTGGCGAAAACTTCGATTTCCCGACGCCGGTTGTTGAATCCGGTGGGTCGTCCGCTGGCCTCAAGCGGTTCTGCGAGGGTGTGGGCGAAAACACTATCGACATCGCCAATGCCTCACGCAAGATCAAGGACAAGGAAATCAAGGTCTGTGCCGAAAACGGCGTAACCGACATTATCGAGGTCCGCATCGGCTATGACGGCATCGTTTTTGCCAGCGATATCAACGGCAACTCTTATGAGTTCACCCCAAGCGACTGGTTTTTGGCCCTGTCCGACAAGATTCTGGTCGACGGCGCTCTGGTCGACAACCCCAACACCACTTGGGCCGATGTGAACCCGGATTTCCCGGTTGTTGATATTCAGGCCTTCATCCCCGGAACCAAGCACGGCACCCGCGAGGTGTTCGAAGACAAGGTGATCCTTGCTGGCTGCGAGGAAACCGGCGCATTCGAAGCTTTCATGGCGGCCAATGGCGATGACAAAAAAGCGGCTGAAAAAGCCTGTATCGCTCTGCGCACCGATGGCAAATCTGTCGATATCGACGGCGATTACACCGAAACGCTGGCCCGCATCGAATCAAACCAAAGCGGCATCGGCGTCTTTGGTCTGGCTTTCTATGAGAACAACACCGACAAGCTGCAGGTTGCCACCATGTCGGGCATCGTTCCCTCGACCGAATCGATCGCAACCGGCGAATACCCGGTGTCCCGCCCACTGTTCTTCTACGTGAAGAAAGCGCATATCGGTGTGATCCCCGGCCTCAAGGAATATGTCGAGTTCTTCGTCGCTGACGAGGTCGCAGGCCCCGATGGCCCATTGGCCGAATACGGTCTGGTCGCCGACCCTGAACTGGGCGACACCCAGAACGCTGTCGCAGACGAAGCCACGATGGACGGCAATTCGTAATCTGCCCGCGATCATCCGAAACTGACCGGGGCAGGAGCGCTGCCCCGGTCTTGCTGCTTCTGAATACGGATATTGGTTCTGATGCCGACACTCTGGCTGGTGATATCGCTGTTTGTTCTGGCCGCCATCGGGTATGTCGCCGGGCGCCGTCGCGCACTGAATTCGGCTGGCGGCAACACGCGCGCCCTCCATTCCTTGCCCGTCTACTACGGACTTAACGTGGCGCTGACATCTCTTGTGCCCGCGCTCGGCGTTCTCGTCATCTGGCTGCTGGCACAGCCCATGATCGTCGAGAGCCGGGTCTCGGGCATGATCCCCGACGAGGCGATTCCGCAGGAATCGACCCGTGACCTGCTTATGTCCGATGTCCGGCGTGTGGCCGATGGATTGGACATCGCCGTGCAACAGGGTGTCCTGACCCGACTTGAGGCCCGCGCACTGGATGCAGAGGAAACAGATATCCGTGCGCAATTGGGTGATCTCGGCGTCGCGCTGGGATCGGATGTTCGCCCCGAGGTTCTGCGCGCCGCACAAAGCTATCGTCGGATGAACACCCTTGGCGGAAGTGCAATGGCAATCCTCGTCGCAGCGCTTGCCCTTGGCGGTCTGGCAGTCTCCTACGCGAGAACTCACAAAGACTTCCGGGCGCGCAATACCGTAGAACGTGGCATTCTGGCGTTACTGATCCTGGCCGCCTCGCTGGCCATTCTGACCACAGTTGGCATCGTTCTGTCGATGCTCTTCGAGACCACGAATTTCTTCCGCCTGCATGATTGGAAGGACTTTTTCCTGGGCAGCACCTGGGCGCCGAATTTCCGCGGCGATTCCGAATTGTCCATTCTGCCGCTGCTGTGGGGCACGTTGTACATTTCGGCCATCGCGCTTCTGGTGGCAGTACCAATTGGACTATTCGCCGCAATCTACCTGTCCGAATACGCCGGCAAGGCCACCCGCAGCTTTGCCAAGCCAATGATCGAAATTCTCGCCGGCATCCCGACAATCGTCTACGGCCTCTTTGCATTGCTGACCGTTGGCCCGATGCTGGCAAACGTTTTTTCCAAGGGCGGATTGCTGGGGGTCGAATGGATGGCCGGTGCAACGTCGGTACTGACCGCAGGATTGGTGATGGGTATCATGCTGATCCCGTTCGTCTCGTCCCTGTCCGATGATATCATCAACGCCGTTCCACAATCGATACGCGACGGCTCGCTGGGCCTGGGCGCGACTAGATCCGAAACCATTCGCCAGGTCGTCCTTCCCGCCGCGCTCCCCGGCATTGTGGGCGCGGTTCTGCTGGCCGCCTCGCGCGCTATCGGTGAAACTATGATCGTCGTCATGGGTGCTGGGGCTATTGCCAAGTTTTCGCTTAATCCTTTGGAATCAATGACTACTATCACCACCCGGATTGTCAGCCAGCTGACCGGGGATACCGACTTTGCCAGCCCAGAGACGCTGGTCGCGTTCGCGCTCGGCCTGACGCTGTTCGTCCTTACACTCGGCCTGAACGTTCTGGCGCTTTACATCGTGCGCAAATACCGGGAGCAGTACGAATGACCGATATCAGCCGAAACGGCGTCTCGTCCCGCAGGCAAAACGCTTCACTGCTAAAGAAAGATGCCCGCACCATCCGCAGAAATCGCGCCGAGACCCGGTTCAAGGCGTATGGTGCCGTCGCAATTGCCATTGGCCTGCTGATGCTTGTGCTACTGGTCTATAACATTGTGAGCAAGGGCATGGGTGCATATACGCAAACCTTTGTAACCCTGCCGGTCGAGTTGCTGGAAAGCAAACTCGACAAGAAAGGCGACCGGAATCTTGAAGACATCAAGAAAGTGACCACCTTTGGCTATGCGCCCCTCATCAACAACGCCTTTGAGACCGAAGTGAAAAAGCTTGGGCTCAATACTGAACTGAAAACGAAAGATCAGACAGGCATTCTGTCGAAAAGCGCAGTCGCGCAATTGCGTGAGTATGTTCTGGCACATCCCGACAAGATCGGAAAAACAATCGAGTTTCGTTTTCTCGCCAATTCGCGAGTAGACGGCTATTTGAAAGGCCGAGTCACGCGGGCTTCCATCGAAAATGACAAGTCCATTTCTGCCGAGCAGCTGGATTTCGTGGACCAACTACGCAACGCGGGCGTCCTGAAAAAAACCTTCAATCCCGATTTCATCTTTGGTGCCGACGCCTCTGACCAGAGGCCGGAAGCGGCAGGTATGGGGGTTTCGATGATCGGATCGCTGTTCATGATGCTGGTGGTATTGGTGCTGGCATTGCCAATAGGAGTGGCAGCTTCGATCTATCTTGAGGAATTTGCGCCGAAAAACTGGCTGACCGATGTCATCGAAGTGAACATTTCAAACCTGGCCGCTGTACCGTCGATCGTTTTTGGTATCCTGGGCCTTGCAGTCTTCATCAACTATATGCACTTGCCGATGTCCGCACCTCTGGTGGGAGGGCTGGTCTTGACGCTGATGACCCTGCCAACGATCATCATTTCGACTCGTGCATCGCTAAAATCGGTACCGCCCAGCATTCGTGATGCGGCGCTTGGGGTAGGGGCATCGAAGATGCAATCCGTGTTTCATCACGTGCTGCCTCTGGCCGCTCCAGGCATTCTGACGGGAACAATAATCGGTTTGGCGCAGGCCCTTGGTGAAACAGCGCCGCTGCTTTTGATTGGCATGGTGGGATTCATCGCCTCGAATGCGCCGGACAGCATCGCAAGCGGGCTATTGTCACCGAACTCCGCTATGCCGGCACAGATTTACGAATGGGCAAAACGGGCCGATCCGGCCTTTTACGAACGCGCTTGGGGAGGCATCATCATCTTGCTTGTCTTCCTCGTCACCATGAACACCGTGGCCGTGATCCTTCGCCGCCGCTTTGAACGCCGCTGGTAAAAGGGGCACGATATGAAAGATTTGTCTCGCGTGGAGAGAGAAGTGGAAACGCAGGAACCCAAGATCACGGCAAAAAACGTTCAGGTCTACTATGGCGAAGCCCATGCCATCAAGGATGTGAGTGTCGAGATCGAGGACAAGACGGTGACGGCCTTCATCGGTCCGTCGGGCTGCGGCAAGTCCACCTTTCTGCGCTGCCTCAATCGAATGAACGACACAATCGACATCTGCCGCGTCGAAGGTGATATCCTGCTGGATGGCGAGGATATTTATGACAAGCGGGTCGATCCGGTTCAATTGCGCGCCAAGATCGGGATGGTGTTCCAGAAACCCAACCCTTTTCCCAAGTCGATCTATGACAATGTAGCTTACGGTCCCCGCATCCATGGCCTTGCAAAGAACAAGGCGGAACTGGATGAAATCGTGGAAAGATCCCTGCGTCGCGGGGCAATCTGGGATGAGGTCAAAGATCGTCTTGATGCCCCCGGAACCGGCCTGTCAGGGGGGCAGCAGCAACGTTTGTGCATTGCGCGCGCGGTTGCAACAGAACCCGAGGTTTTGTTGATGGACGAGCCGTGCTCGGCTTTGGATCCGATAGCAACAGCACAAGTCGAAGAACTGATCGACGAACTGCGTCAACGATATTCGGTGGTGATCGTGACCCATTCTATGCAACAGGCAGCCCGGGTCAGCCAGAAAACCGCTTTCTTCCACCTGGGTAATCTTGTGGAATTTGGTGAGACCGGTCAGATTTTCACCAACCCGATTGATCCCCGAACCGAAAGCTACATCACTGGCCGGATCGGCTGAAGACGAGAAAAAAACATGACGGAACAGCATATTACTTCAGTTTACGACCGC
The DNA here is from genome assembly GCF_059612845.1 of Ruegeria sp. YKSE079. Lineage (NCBI taxonomy): Bacteria > Pseudomonadati > Pseudomonadota > Alphaproteobacteria > Rhodobacterales > Roseobacteraceae > Ruegeria > Ruegeria sp. YKSE079. The sequence goes on from NZ_JBXWRJ010000026.1 coordinate 15,768, forward strand.
GATCTCGAAGCCGTTCAAGCGCATATCATGAAGATGGGTGGCTTGGTGGAGGCCGCAATCATGGGCGCAGCCAGATCTCTGGAAGCGCGTGATGAAGAATTGGCGCAACAAGTGCGCAAGGATGACAAGGCAATCGACGAGCTCGAAGAACTGATCAACGAAGAAACGGCCCGCTTGATTGCGCTGCGCTCTCCGACAGCCGGGGATCTGAGGTTGGTGTTGTCCGTCCTGAAGGTCTCGGCAAATCTCGAACGAATTGGTGACTACGCCAAGAACATCGCCAAGCGAACAACCGTTCTTGTGGACGCGGCGGAGGTGAACGGCAGCGCTTCGGCACTGCGCCGGATGGCGCGTGAGGTTGAACACATGCTGCGCGATGCCCTGGATGCCTATATCCAGCGCGATCCGGAACTGGCAAACGATGTGATAGAGCGCGACCATGATGTTGACCAGATGTACAATGGCCTGTTTCGTGAATTGCTTACCTTCATGGCCGAAGATCCCCGCAGTATTTCTGCATGCATGCATCTGCATTTCATCGCCAAAAACATCGAACGAATGGGCGATCATGTGACCGCAATCGCCGAGCAAGTGGTTTACTTGGTAACCGGCAGTCGCCCGACCGAGGCCCGGCCCAAGGCCGACACAACCTCGCAGACGATCTGAGGGAGGCTGACATGCCCACCGATCAACCGACGGTTCTGGTTGTAGAGGATGAGCCTGCGCAGCGCGAGGTTCTGGCCTATAATCTTGAGGCCGAGGGCTTTCGCGTTTCCCGCGCAGCCAATGGGGAAGAGGCCCTGTTGCTGGTCGACGAAGACAGCCCGGACATTATCGTTCTCGACTGGATGATGCCCAACCTGAGCGGCATCGAAGTGTGCCGCCGTTTGAAAACGCGGCCCGAAACGCGATCGATACCGATCATCATGCTGTCGGCGCGCTCGGAAGAGGTGGACAAGGTGCGCGGATTGGAAACTGGCGCGGATGATTATGTTGTCAAACCTTATTCTGTTGTCGAATTGATGGCGCGGGTCCGCAGTCAACTCAGGAGGGTGCGACCTTCGACTGTTGGTGTTAAATTGGAATATGACGACATCGTACTGGATGCGGAAACCCACAAGGTCAGTCGAGGGGACAAGGCCCTGAAACTTGGGCCAACAGAGTTTCGACTGCTCAGCACATTCATGGAAAAGCCGGGTCGGGTCTGGAGTCGCGAACAATTGTTGGATCGGGTTTGGGGGCGCGACATCTTTGTCGACACCAGAACCGTTGACGTTCATATCGGGCGTTTGCGCAAGGCGTTGATGCAACATGGAGGAACGGACCCGTTGCGAACCGTTCGTGGGACAGGGTACGCGCTGGGTTAGCGCGGCAAGGTTTCTTCAGGTTCGACTTGCCCTGCCAACCAGTGCCGAAACTCGCGCAGTGACGGATCAGTCGACTTCGATATCGGCCAGACAAGGTAATAGGCTCCGACGGTCTCCACCGCATCGGGATAGGCTGCAACCAGACGACCCGTGGCAAGATCCTGTTCCACCAGGTAGCTGGGAAGCAGCGCCACGCCCAAGCCGTGAATTGCCGCCTGTATAATCGTTGCAAACTGGTCGTGGATAGTGCCGTTTAGCGGAGCTTTGCGATCAACTCCCATCTGAGTGAACCAATCCTGCCAAGCGCGTGGCCTCGTTTGAATGTGCAAAAGCGGATAACGCAACAAACCTTCGGCGACTTTCGGTGCACCATTTGGCATGAGACCGGGCGCACAAACGGGCAGAACGCGTTCAGTCTTCAATAGCAGCCGCTCTGTTCCGAGCCAGTCAGGTTCACCAAAATGCAATGCGGCATCAAAGGCTTCGGTGGCGAAGTTGAAAGGGCGAAGCCGGGTTGACATGTTGATTGTAATTTCGGGGTGACGCCTCGCGAAGTCAGGAAGACGCGGCATGAGCCACCGCATTCCAAAGGTCGGAAGTATGGCAAGGTTCAGAGTTCCTCCAACTGGCGCGACATGCAGGCGCAACGAGGCTTGCGCGATCTGGTTCAGGGCTTCGCGAATTTCCTGAACATAGGTTTGTGCCGTGGACGTCAACGTTAGCCGTTTCTTGTCTCTCCGGATCAGTTCCACACCCAGTTGTGTCTCGAGAGATTGCAACTGTCTGCTGATGGCACTTTGAGTCAAAGTCAATTCTTCGGCAACAGCGGAAGCAGATCCGAGGCGGTCCAAGGCTTCCAATGCGCGAAGCGCGGTGATTGATGGAAATAGTCTACGTGGCATGTCCATGTATGCGTTTTTGTCATATAAACATGTAAAAGTATCGCTGTTTTTTGCGAAAATCGCAGAGTAGGGTTCGCGCAATCAGAAATTTGGAGAAGTGCCATGAATGCTCCGACGACGAAACCGACCCTACGAGCCAAGGACGCGCCCGATCTTGGAACCTTTGCATGGGAGGATCCTTTTCGCTTATCCGATCAACTGACTGAAGAAGAACGGATGATTGCCGACAGCGCACGGTTCTATGCGCAGGAAAAACTACAGCCACGTGTGACAGATGCCTTCCAGAACGAGCTAACCGATCCGGAAATCTTTCGGGAAATGGGCGAAATGGGCCTGTTGGGCACCACGATTCCCGAAGAATACGGCGGCATAGGCGCCGGCTATGTCGCTTATGGCCTTGTGGCGCGCGAGGTTGAACGGGTCGATTCCGGTTACCGATCCATGATGTCGGTGCAAAGCTCGCTGGTGATGTATCCAATTTACGCCTATGGCAGCGAAGAACAGCGCAGGAAGTACTTACCCAAATTGGCCAGCGGCGAGTGGATCGGGTGCTTCGGCTTGACCGAGCCTGACGCTGGAAGTGATCCTGCCAGTATGAAAACTAGGGCCGAGAAAATCGAAGGCGGCTACCGTTTGACCGGCAGCAAAATGTGGATTTCCAATGCTCCGATCGCGGATGTTTTTGTGGTCTGGGCTAAGTCCGATGCACATGATGGCAAGATCCGCGGATTCGTTCTGGACAAGGGCATAAAGGGACTGAGCGCCCCGAAAATCCAGAACAAACTCAGCCTGCGTGCATCTATCACGGGGGAAATCGTGCTTGATGGTGCCGAAGTAGGTGAAGATGCTCTGCTTCCATATGTTCAGGGCCTCAAAGGTCCCTTCGGTTGCCTAAATCGGGCGCGCTATGGAATTAGTTGGGGTGTAATGGGGGCAGCCGAGCACTGCTGGCATTCGGCCCGGCAATACGGCCTTGATCGTCATCAGTTCAATCGTCCGTTGGCACAGACACAGTTGTTCCAGCGAAAGCTGGCGGATATGCAGACCGAGATTGCATTGGGCATTCAGGCCAGCCTTCGGGTCGGGCGGCTGATGGACGAAGCGAATGCGGCGCCCGAAATGATTTCGATAATCAAGCGCAATAATTGCGGCAAGGCCCTGGAGATTGCGCGCATGGCGAGGGACATGCACGGTGGCAACGGAATCTCGCTGGAATTTCAGGTCATTCGCCACATGGTCAATCTTGAAACCGTGAACACCTACGAAGGTACTCATGATGTACATGCGTTGATTCTCGGGCGCGCGCAAACCGGGTTGCAGGCGTTCTATTGAAAGATAGTTGTGGGCGATATGTGAACCGCGACTGCTATTGGCGTTCGGGGTAGGGGCATTCGCCCATCTCTTTCATCCTCTTTTCTCTGAACACCTCTGTTGGTGTCTTCCATACACGGCATTTCCTGGGGGTTGCATTGAGGCGGTCGCAGAGCATTTTCAATTCATGATCTGAGACCGCCGTGATGTCGCGCTTGCGGGGCAACCATCTTCGCGCCCGGCGATTGGTGTTCTCGACGGTGCTTTTCTGCCAGGGGGGAAGACGGATCGCAGAACCACGTTTGTGTTCCGATCTCAGCGTGGAAATGGGGCCAGCTGACGAACTCCGTTCCTCGATCAAAGGTGACGGACTTGCGCGCCACGTGAGAGAGGTCGCGTATTGCTTTTATGATTTTTCCCATGACAGACTTCGTGCGTTTGTTCGGATTCTTCAGAAGCACCGTGAATCGGCTGACCCGCTCGACAAGCGAGGTTACATTTGATTGCCCAAAGCGCTGTTTAAACAGTACAAGGCCAGCCTCCCAGTGACCGAACTGACGGCGGTGCGCGGCGTCGTCCGGTCGAAACAGGATGCTCACATCACGATCGAACCTTGGAGCCTAGCGCTTTCTGGCACGGCGTGGGCGACGAGACTTGCGATACTGGGGCAGGAACCACCAGAGCTCCTGCGCCAAACCTTCGTTGGAATAGATGTGCCGACAGATCGTTTCCTGACACACGCGCATTTTTGCACCTTCGTGGATCATCCGATTGCCGATCTGCTCAGGTGTCCATCCTTGTTTGAGGCGGGCGATGACTCGCTTACTGAGATCGGGGCGTCGGATCAGCTTGCGCTGCACGCACGGATCGACGTTTCTGAGTTTGTAAACGAGCCGCATGACCAAAATATCCCGCGTACTTCTTGGGGAACGCATCATCGGCCCAGAAATTACGTTTGATCTCGCGAAAAATCGTCGATTTGTGGCGCTTCACGCGCGCCATCTCCCGAACGGGCACCTTTGCGTGCCACCAGTTCTCGATTTTGCGACGTTCTTGCAGTGATAGTTGCGTGTAAACGGCCCCCATGCCATGATCTTCTATTAGATAACGAATTGTTTTTTATAGGATTCTCACTTCAGGGTAGCGCGCTCCCGGGTACATGTAGAAAACGTGTAATTGGTATTATGTAATTTATAATCCTGTAAGCGACATGCCCTAGCAAACTCCGTATGTTGCGTGGACGAACGGAACAGTTGGACCTCGACTCAACCAGATCGCCGAGGAAGTGTAGGATCTAAAGAACGAAATTTTCGTCCTATCGGGTGCTGCATCACGGATTGGAGAAGTACTGGCAGAACAGTCTAGCAAGGAAGACCGCATCATTGAGTCCGAAGCGGTGGTGAACACTTGCGTTGAAGCAATACAAAACAACGGTCCTTGGTTCTGCCGCATCCTCAGGTTGGCGATTACATGCGCATGAAGGTCGAAGACTATGGCCGTTGGATCAGAGGGATGAAAAATCTAAATCAAATATCCAGTGGCCAGAGCTAAACCTTTGGGCGTCTCATCAAACCTTCCTGTGCGACGGAGGCGACCAGAATTCCGTCTTCTGTATAAATGGAACCGCGATTGAAGCTTCGCCCCTGCCCCGTCCACGGCGCGTCCATTGAATACTGATGCCAGTTTTCGATCTGAACTGGAGCGTGAAACCACATCGCATGGTCCAGACTTGCGCCGTTCACCTGCCGTTTGAACCAACTCAGTCCATGAGGTCGAAGACCAGAACTCAAAAGCGCCATATCCGACGCGTAGGTCAACAGAAGATGTTGGGTTTTCGCGTCCTCACCTGCTGCTGCCCGCATTCGAAACCAAAGGTGGTTGCGGTCGTCGCTGGGTTCGGGATCAAAAAGGTCCAGCGGATCGACTTCTCGAACCTCGATTGGGCGCTCCCTTAGGAATTCCGAGCGGTATTTTTCGGTTACCTTGCCGAGATACTTCTGCCGCAACTCATCCCGCGAAGGATGGTCGTTTGGTTTTCCGGCATTGGGCATAGGGTGTTGGTGAGTCCAGCCGCTGTCTTTGACATGGAATGACGTCGACATATTGAGAATTTGTTTTCCGTGCTGAATTGCGACCACGCGACGGGTCGTGAACGAACCACCATCTCGAGCGCGATCCACCTGATAAACGACAGGAATACTGGGATCTCCAGGCCGTATAAAGTATGCATGCAGAGAATGGCACAGCCGGTCATCCACCGTTCTGTAAGCTGCCGACAATGCCTGTGCGACTACCTGCCCGCCGTAGATCCGAGTCGGTGTTTCACCGCCCGATCCCGGTCCGCGAAAGAGATCGACTTCCAACCTTTCCAAATTCAAAAGATCGAGCAGGATCTTTTCCGCGTCCGTCATTTCCTTACACCTTGAATTTAAACAATGTATCACAGCATGCTACGTCTTGTTCTTTGCCTCTCAGCCGAGCAATGCCCCATGGACAAGCGCTTTGAGTTCGGCGCGGGACGGATAGGAACTGGAAGGTGAGAGCTGAGTGAAAAAGACCACGCTCAGGTCGTGAACCCGATCCAACCAGAAAAATGTCGATGCCATTCCACCCCAACTGTAATCACCCACCGACCCGATCGTGCCTGACCGCGCGGCATCAAGAACAACACCGCCTCCGATGCCAAATCCCAGCCCCTTCATGGGCTGTTCCGCAAAGCTGCTTGGCCCCATCGAGGCAATGTCGCCGGCCAGATGGTTGCGCATCATGAAATCTACCGTGCTGGAGCCAAGCAAACGATTGCCGTTACTTTCACCTTTTCGTCGCAGCATATCTACAAAGCGATGATAGTCATCAATCGTACCCACGAGGCCACCACCGCCGGAGAACATGGTGGCATGTTCGAATGGCGATCCTCCGTCCTCGTCAACTAACCTCAATGTTTCTCCACCGGATTTCGCGTCATTAAGCGCCATGGCATCACCAGACAGTGGAGTATAGAGCGAGGCAAATCGGTTTTCCGCTCCGGCAGGAACCGAAAACGCAGTCTCAGTCATGCCCAGAAGGTCAAAGATTTGCTGTTTGAAGAAGCAATCCAGACTTTTTCCCGAAACAACTTCGATCACGCGCCCCAGAACATCGATCGAAACCGAGTATTCCCACCTTGTGCCCGGCTGAAAGGCCAAGGGCAGTTCAGCGACTTGTTGAACCATATCAGCCAAAACGCCTTGTGTGGGCTTGAACATTATATCCTGCTTATCCATGGCCTTTGGTAAAACGCCTGGATTGAATGGGTAACTCAGGCCGCTGGTGTGTGTCAGCAAGTGATGCAGGGTTGGCGTGGTGGTTGGTTCGACTTGGTCAATCCGCTCGGCGCCGGCAACCAACGCATGCAAATTGCTGAATTCAGGCAAAAACTCCGAGATTGGCGCGCCCAAGTGAAAAAGACCCTGTTCAGCCAGCATCATTATGGCGACCGAGGTGATAGGCTTGGTCATCGAATAAAGGCGAACAACTGTGTCACGTTTGAATGGCAGGCTCTGTTCAAGATCTCGCAAGCCGCAGGCGTTGAAAAATACCTCCTCTCCGTGCCGATGGATCAGAACCGAACTGCCGGGATATTTGCGTTCATTGACATAGCGTTGCATCCATTCGCCGATTCGATTTAACCGCCCGGGATCCACCCCTTGTTTTGTAGCGCCGTTCATCGCGGTTCTCCTCTCCAACCCCAATCGTTGAATGTTGTTAGCGATCCGGAATCCAATATTTGATGGGACAACTAACCGATCATTCGATTCATCGCCGCTCTGGTTTCTTCATTGAACCAGCCACCTTCTGGTGCATTCGCGCCGTTGGCCATTCGGCTGCGGATCAGATCAATTGTGCCTTGACGGATCTGTCGTTTCACCGAGGCATAGGTTTTCGGCGGAATAGCTGCCAGTTTTTTGGCTTCGCCTATGGCCCGGTTCAGGACATCGTCGTCGACGACATCGATCACACCGAAGCGCAAGGCCGTCTCGGAGTTCATCGGCTGACCCGTCAGCATCAATCGTCTGAGCGTATTGGGATCGAGTGTCGCGCGCGCGATTTCAAGCGGACCTGCGGGGAAATCCGCACCAACTCGCACCTCTGCAAGGCCAAGCGTCGCTCGTGCAGCAGCAACGCGAAAATCCGAGGCAAGTACAAAAAACATTCCACCAGCTATTGCTGCTCCGTTCACGGCACTCACTGTGGGTTTTCGACATTCGAATAATGAGAGAAACCCAACGTTCAGACCTTCGACAATTTCATTCTGCTCTTGAATGTCGAAATTTTTCGCCTCCTTCAGATCAAGTCCAGCCGAGAACACCCTGAATGTGCTGGACAAAACGATAGCTCGAACTTCGTCGTTCTGCTCCATTTCCTTTATCTGCTCTGAGAACGCCATTAGAAACTCTGCGCTTAGCGCGTTTACCGGCCCACGCCTAAGAACTAACTCTACAATACCGCCATCGTGCTCTCTGAGTTCCAGAAAATCGCTCATCTCGTCTTTCTCCTTGCGCATTTCCAGATAGCATCCGAACAAATCGACGAAACCTCAGATTTTTGCGCGCGGATCCTTCATTGCGACACCAGGTCAATCTGAACGGCCAAGCGCAGTCAGACCATGCTGGGCAAACATTGGAACATATTGGCCGAGTTGCCTCGCCCGTTCAGGATTGGAGGCATTTCCTTCCAACGCGCGCCGATAGACCCCTTGAAGTATCCCTGCCATTCGGAAGAAGTTAAAAGCAAGGTAAAACCCAAAATTTTCAATTCCTCTCAACCCCCGTCGCTGACAATATCGAGCCACAAACTCGTCATCCGACGGCAATCCTAGTGCTGCGCGATCAACCCCGGCCAAACCCCGCCCCTCTTGCCCCGGCGGCATTTGCCATTGCATGATGACAGCGGCAAGATCGGCGTAAGGGTGCCCTATGGTTGACAGTTCCCAATCCAGAACACCCAGACAGTTTGTTCCTTCTTTTTCAAAGATCATGTTGTCGATCCGGTAATCGCCATGCACAAGTGTCCGTTGCCCATCGTTGGTGGGTAAATTTCGTTGTAGCGCTTCAATCAACCTATCCATTTCGGGAATCGTTTCGGTTTCCGAAGCCCTGTATTGAGTGCTCCAGCGACCGATCTGTCTTTCAAAATAATCGCCAGAAGGGCCAAAATTGCCAAGACCCACGGCATCAACATTGACCATATGCAATTCAGCAAGCACCCGGTTCATTTCGTCAATGACCGCGCTGCGCGTCTCTTTCGTTTCACCTGCCATTGTCGGTTCAAAAAAGTTCCGACCTTCAAGATATTCCATCACATAAAACATTGAACCGATGACGCTTTCGTCCTCGCACAACAAATACATCTGCGCGACCGGCACCTTCGACCCCGCCAATGATTTTTGCACGCGATACTCACGGTCGACGGCATGGGCGGATTTCAACAAAATCCCGGGGGGTTTGCGACGCAGTACATAGTTTTGCTCAGGCGTCTTCAGCAAATACGTCGGGTTTGACTGTCCAACTTCAAATTTTTCGCACAGCAGAGGACCCTGATATCCTGACAGATGAACGCTCAGATAGGCGTCCACTGCGTTGAGGTCGAGTGCAAGTGGCTGTTCACTCATCACGCCCTATTATCCTTCACTCCACAAACTCGGTTGCTAGTTTTGCTCCGGCACTCCGATATTCAACACTAATCCGGTCGACGAGTTCGGCGGTCGAAACAACCTCCGAGACGTTGCCGATCCCCTGCCCCGACCCCCAGATTTCCTTCCAGGCTTTAGGCTTGGAGGAACCCTGACTGAAATTCATCGCCGTTGCGTCAGCCGAGGGCAGATTGTCGGGGTCCAGTCCGGCGCGCTGGATCGACGCTTTCAGATAGTTCCCGTGAACCCCGGTAAACAGTGACGAATAAACGATGTCTTCGGCACTGCTATCGACGATCATTTCTTTGTAATCCATCCCTGCATTGGCTTCGTGCGTTGCGATGAAGGGTGAGCCAACATATCCGAAATCGGCGCCCATCGCACGGGCTGCCAACAACGACTCTCCACAGGCGATCGCGCCAGACAAGGCCACAGGCCCGTCAAACCATGCGCGAATTTCTCGGATTAGCGCCATAGGAGACTGTTGCCCGGCGTGCCCACCAGCCCCGGCGGCAACGGCTATCAATCCATCGGCACCTTTGTCGATCGCCTTTCTGGCAAAGGTGTTATTGATGACATCGTGCAGAACCACGCCACCACAACCATGGGCGGCCTCGTTGACATCTACACGCGCACCCAGCGAGGTGATCCAGACCGGGACTTTCCAGCGGGCGCAAATCTCCAGATCCCGCTCCAGCCTTTTGTTGGAACGATGCACGATTTGATTGACCGCGAAAGGCGCGGCCGGTCTGTCGGGGTTGGCTTGGTTGTGGCGATCCAGTTCTTCGATGATTTGCTTCAACCAAACGTCCAGCAAAGGAGCTTCTCCCTCAGCCTCACGTGCGTTAAGTGCCGGGAATGATCCGATTATGCCAGCCTTGCACTGGGCAACCACAAGTTCGGGAACGGAAATTATGAACAACGGCGCGCCGATCATGGGTATCCGGAGCCCCCTCAATTGTACTGGCAGATGACCCTCCTTGCGTTTCCAAATCAAATCCTTCATTTTTCGACCTTAAACTTCAACTGCATTTTGCAACCCACTTGTTATCAATGATTTTTCGAAGATTCCTGGAGCGGACTTTACGTTGATACGGCCTGGAACGGGTATGACAGCGCCGGTTACGTAAGCTCCCTTGCCCATCGGCACCTCTCCCAACACCAAGCCAACATCGATGATCCGGGCGGGATCATCTACAAATGCCGATTTCTTGAGCATAGGCAAAAGCCTTTGGGTCAACTCGAACATCCCAGCCGCATTGACGGAGATGTGCTTTTCCCAAAGGTCATACAGAAACTGCCCCAAATGAGCGCCCCATGTTGTGCCTGCATTATTCACTAGAATATCAATGGATTGAACTCTTTCCTTCACTTCTTCACAAAGCATTGCAATGCCATCTCTGGCTCCCACGTCGCTTGCAAAACCGTCTGCCTGCCCGGACGCAACCAATGCGTCGAGTGCCTGTTCCGTGGCCTTGCAGGCCTCACCCTTTCTGGATGCATTCAATACGCTGGCCCCTGCCCGCACAAGCGCTTCTGTAGCCATACGGCCAATTCCCATCGCGCCACCAGTGATGAATGCCGTCTTTCCGTGAAGTGAAAACAGGCTTACGGGCGTCACAGTTTCCTCGATTTCACAGAATTCAGCAAACTTTGGCGCGCAAGTGTTAGGCATCACTTGGTTCTACTGAGATTGCGCCTAAGAATTGCATTTCGACACTTGGTTGACAATCATTCGGGCGCCTCCAAGACTTAACGTCATTTTTTAGGTTCGATACGGTGGAGGGCACGAAAGACCATGAAGGCAATGCTGAGTACCGTTCCGGGCGGGCCGGAAACACTGGAACTCAAGGAATTTCCGGATCCGGACCCCGGCAAGAGCCAGTTGCTGGTGCGCGTTCGTGCTGCCGGTGTGAATTTTCCGGACACTCTCATGATCCGAGACCTCTATCAGCTCAAGCCGCCTCGCCCCTTTGCACCAGGTGGCGAAATCGCGGGCGAAGTGATTGCAGTCGGCGACGCCGTTGAAGGGTTCTCTGTCGGCGACCGCATTCTGGCCCTTACAGGCTTTGGGGGGTTTGCCACGCACCTGGTCATAAAAGCGGAGGCTGCGATCAAGATTCCGGATGAAATGCCTTACGAAGATGCCGCCTGTTTCGTTTTCACTTATGGAACCTCTCATCACGCACTCAAGGACCGTGCTGCGCTTGGTGTGGATGAGACGCTGCTCATCCTGGGAGCAGCGGGCGGTGTCGGAGCGGCAGCCATCGAACTTGGCAAGGCGGTGGGTGCACGTGTCATCGCTGCCGTCTCATCTGAGGAGAAGGCGGCGTTCTGCCGCCAGATTGGCGCAGACGAAACGCTGATCTATCCACTGGAATTGGACAAGGAGGCGCAAAAGGCACTTTCGACGGAAATCAAGCGTCTGGCAGACGGTGAGGGCGTTGACGTTGTTTACGACGCAGTAGGCGGCGGCTATGCCGAGCCGGCCTTGCGCGCGATGGCATGGAAAGGGCGCTATCTGGTAATTGGTTTTCCTGCGGGTATTCCCAGCATTCCATTGAATCTGCCGCTGCTCAAAGGAGTTTCAATCATTGGCGTATTCTGGGGCGCATCAGTGTTTCGCGAACCACAAAGGCATGCACAAAACATGTGTGATCTGTTGCACCTCTATTCTGAAGGGAAGATCAAACCAAAAATCAGCGCTCGAATACCTTTGGATCAGGCCGGGAAGGCATTGGAACTGATGCAGAATCGTAAAGTGTTGGGGAAGGTCGTCATCACAATGGACTGAGCGGCCCATGGGCAAAACCGGCCGATTTGAGCTCAAAAGAAAACGGCAGGCAGGAAGCCCGCCGTTTCCATTGACTATAGTATTTTAACTGGCAGCGCGCTTGTTCCGGTCGCGGCGCAGATTTGTCAGTTCCTCCGCCACAAGGAAGGCCAATTCCAGTGACTGGCTGGCATTCAGGCGCGGGTCGCAGGCTGTGTGATAGCGATCCGAGAGGTCCTCTTCGGTGACAGCCCGAACACCGCCAATGCATTCGGTGACATCGAGACCGGTCATCTCAAAATGTACGCCACCGGGAATGGTGCCTTCGGATTGATGAACACCAAAGAAATCCCGTACTTCGCGCAGAACCGCTTCGAACGGGCGAGTCTTGTAGCCGGTCGCCGACTTGATCGTGTTGCCGTGCATCGGGTCGCAGACCCATGTCACCTTGGCGCCTTCTTCTTTCACAGCTTTGATCAATCGCGGAAGATGTTCACCCGCCTTACCGGCGCCGAAGCGTGCGATCAGTGTTAGTCGACCCTCTTCGTTGTCGGAGTTCAGCTTTGACATCAGCACTTTGAGATCCTCGGCAGTCGTGGTCGGGCCGCATTTCAACCCGATTGGGTTCAATACGCCGCGGCAGAATTCCACATGCGCGCCGTCGGGTTGGCGAGTGCGGTCGCCGATCCAAATCATGTGGCCGGAACCCGCCAACCAGTTACCAGATGTCGAGTCGAGACGTGTCAGTGCCTCTTCATATTCCAACAACAGGCTTTCGTGGCTGGTATAGAACTCCACGGTCGAGAATTCATGGGTGGTGTCGGCGGTTATTCCGGCGGCCTCCATGAAGTCGATCGTGTCCTGAATGCGATCCGCAATCTCGGAGTACTTCTGAACATCCTGATCGTCGGTGAATCCCAAAGTCCAGGAATGCACGCGGCTCATGTCAGCAAACCCGCCCGTCGAAAATGCACGTAGTAGGTTCAGCGTGGCCGCTGCCTGAGTAAAGGCCTGCAGCATCTTTTCCGGGTTCGGAATGCGTGCTTCGGGTGTGAAGGCCAATTCGTTGATGATATCACCACGATAGCTGGGCAGTTCAACACCATCGACAACTTCGGTCGGCGCACTGCGTGGTTTGGCGAACTGTCCGGCCATCCGCCCCACCTTGATAACCGGGACCTTGGCGCCATAAGTCAGCACCATCGCCATTTGCAGCATGACCTTGAAAGTGTCACGGATAGCATCGGCACTGAATTGCTCAAAGCTTTCGGCGCAATCGCCGCCCTGAAGCAAAAAGGCTTCGCCACGTCCCGCAGCACCGAGATGTTGTTTCAGACGCCGCGCCTCGCCGGCGAAAACCAGCGGCGGATATTTGGAAAGCTGCGCCTCAACCTTGGCCAGTGCGGCCGGGTCGGTATAGTCGGGCATCTGAACCCGCGGCTTGCTGCGCCAGTTCGATTTTTGCCACTCGGTCATAGCTTGGTTCTCCGCTGAGGTATTTCAGGGGGCCTCTATACAAAAAGCCGAAACAAGTGACCATATCTCTTTTGCGCCTCTTGACGACGCAAACAAGCTCTGAGCATGTTGGCTGCCATATTCGCAAGAACTCGTCATACGTGCGAAACATCGGAATCAAGGACAGTCCGCAATGCAAGAGCAACGCCAAGTTGTCGAAGTGGAAAACACGCCGGCCAAACCGCGCCGCTATATCTTTGTGTTGCTGGACAAGTTTTCGATGCTGTCGTTTGCGTCGGCGCTGGACAGCCTGCGCATTGCAAATCGGATGGCGGACAAGGCACTATATGTCTGGCAATTGGTAGGTGAAGGCGGTGAGGTTGCATTGTGTTCGGCGGGCACATCCTTCAATCTGGACGATGATCTGGGCGATCTGAATCGGGAAGACGTGGTTTTGGTCTGCGGCGGCGTGGAAATCCAGAAAGCGGCAACCAAAAAGATGCTGAACTGGCTTCGGCGCGAAGCGCGCAAGGGGATACGCATCGGGGGCCTGTGTACCGGTGCCCACGTTCTTGCAAAAGCGGGTCTTTTGGACGGCAAACGCGCCACGATCCACTGGGAAAACGCGGACAGTTTTACCGAAGAGTTCGAGAATGTCGAGCTGACGAAATCCGTGTTTCTGGTCGACGGCAACCGGATGACGACCGCTGGCGGTACGTCGTCTATCGACCTGATGTTGAAACTGATTGCCGATGATTTCGGAGAGGAACTGGCCAACGCCGTGGCGGATCAGATGATCTATTCCTCGATCCGCACCGATCAGGACACGCAACGCCTGTCCACCCCAACCCGGATCGGTGTGCGCCACCCGAAACTGAGCCAGGTTATCCAGATGATGGAAAAGAACATCGAGGAGCCGATTTCACCCTCGGTTTTGGCGCGGGATGTCGGCATGTCGACACGCCAGCTGGAACGCTTGTTTCGCCGTTACCTGAACCGTTCGCCCAAACGGTATTACATGGAGTTGCGCCTGCAAAAGGCGCGCAACCTGCTGATGCAGACCGATATGAGCGTGATTAACGTGGCGCTGGCCTGCGGATTTGCCAGCCCGTCGCATTTCTCCAAATGCTACCGGGCGCACTACAACACGACGCCGTATCGCGAGCGGGGAACCCACGCGTCGCGATTGTCGATCTGAGGATCAGTCGGACGACATTCGATAAACTGCCCCCTGTCCAACTGAGATGAACCAGATCGACCCATCCGATGACTCGACGATATCGCGAACCCGATTGGTCTGAGGGCCTTTGATCTGCTCGACTTCTCGCAGCGGGTTTCCAGCCAGTCGTGAGATATAGTCGAACTTCAGCGAACCAACGAAAATACTACCCTTCCACTCGGGCCAGAGCTTTCCGGAATAGACCATCAAGCCTGACGGGGCGATGGATGGGTCCCAATAGAACGCGGGCTGCTCCAGCCCTGCCTTTGCGCTGCCTTCACCAATTTTAGCACCGGAATAATGCGTGCCATAGGAAATCACCGGCCAGCCATAGTTCGCGCCTTTCCTGATTAGATTCACCTCATCACCGCCCTTGGCGCCATGCTCGGACGTCCACAGGTTGCCCTGCAAATCTAGCCCGGCACCCTGCGGGTTGCGATGCCCATAAGTCCAGATCTCGGAGCGTATGCCGGGATTTCCGATAAACGGATTGTCATTCGGAACTGACCCGTCTCTATTTATTCGGATGATCGACCCATTGTGGTTCGAGCGGTCCTGGGCCGAGGGGCGGTCACCTCGTTCGCCCAACGTGACAAACAGTGTTCCGTCTGCTGCCTCAACGACACGGCTGCCAAAATGCCGCCCGCCACTGGCTCCGGGCGCTGCTTCGAAAATCGTGCGCACATCGGTCAGTGACTGGCCGTCCTCACTAAGTCTTGCAACCGCCAGCGCGGTCCCTGCTCCATCTTTCTGGGGCTTGGAATAAGTCAGGAGTATCTCGTGCGTTTCGGCGAAGTCCCGTGGAATGGTGACATCCAGCAAACCACCTTGCCCTGATGCAAATACCTTGGGCACGCCCTTTATCGGCATCATCTTTTGATCTTTCGCATAAACAAGACTGCCGTCACGCTCGGTCACGAGCACTCCGCCATCGGGCAAAAGGCCAATAGCCCAAGGCGTATCCAGCCCGGAAATCGCTTTGGTCGTAACTACGGCTCCGACGCTTGTATTCAGCGAGTCGGCATTGGCCTCCGAGAACGGCCACACGAATAAGAGAATCAACATTGAAAGCCGCAGCATATCGACCTCCGATCTCAGGGAAATGGGTGCGAAATTCCATCAAACCTTATGAAATCAAATAGGTTACGCCCAGCAAAAGCACAATTTCGTTAGGACTTTTCTTTTCACCACAGCTTGCCTAGGGTCTCTTCCAGAACGATCACGTTCCAACAAGGGAGTAACCTTATGAAAAAGCTGCTAACTGCTACCGCAGCAACTGCACTTATGGCCGGCGCGGCAATGGCCGAAGACGTTAAGATCGGTGTCATCCTAGGCTTTACAGGGCCTATCGAATCATTGACGCCCTCAATGGCCGATGGCGCTGAACTGGCAATGAAGGAAGTTACCGACAGTGGCCTTCTGCTGGACGGAGCAACCGTAACCTCCGTACGTGCCGACTCGACTTGCGTCGACGCAGGCGCCGCGACAGCCGCGGCAGAACGTCTGGTCACTTCAGACAAAGTCGACGGCATCATGGGTGCGGACTGCTCCGGTGTGACTGGTGCGATTCTGTCAAACGTCGCGGTTCCGAATGGTATCGTCATGATCTCTCCCTCGGCGACCTCGCCGGCATTGTCGGACGCGGAAGACAACGGTCTGTTTTTCCGCACCGCACCGTCCGATGCGCGCCAAGGCCAGGTCATGACAGATATCCTGTTGGAAGAAGGCATAAACAATGTTGCGTTGACCTACACCAACAACGACTATGGCAAAGGTCTGGCCGACAGCTTCCAGCAAGCGTTCGAAGCGGCTGGCGGAACGGTTACCATCTCGGCAGCGCATGAAGACGGTAAGGCGGACTATGCCGCCGAAGTCGGCGCACTCGCCGCTGCAGGTGGCGATCGCTTGGTCGTGGCCGGTTATGTTGACCAGGGTGGCTCGGGCATCGTGCGTGCAGCCATCGACTCGGGTGCATTCGATACATTCCATTTTCCCGACGGGATGATCGGCGCCAAGCTGGAAGAAAACTTCGGCGACGAGATCGACGGATCGACCGGTCAACATCCGGGCACCGACAGCCCCGGTGTTGCCAAATATGAGGAACTGGTAGCAGGCGCGTTCGATGCGACCTCGCCCTTCACTCCTGAAGCTTATGATTCCGCTGCGCTGATCATGCTGGCGATGCAAGCGGCGGGTTCCAAGGATTCGTCGGTGTACAAAGAGCACGTTCTGAATGTTGCAAATGCACCGGGTGAAAAAATCTATCCTGGTGAACTGGCGAAAGCGCTTCAGATCATCAAGGATGGTGGCGACGTCGATTATGTCGGTGCAACAGCAGTTGAACTGATTGGACCCGGCGAAAGTGCAGGCAACTATCGCCAGATCGTCCTTGACGGCGGTAAGATCACTACCGCCAAGTACCGCTGATCTTGCGGATCATTTGAACAGTGAACAGCCCGGGCCTTGTACCCGGGCTGTTTCAATGACAAAAGACCGCACCTCTTACGGGGATGGGGCAACAAACAACAGGGCCGCAAGATACTGCGGCTAGGGGAAAACATGATCGTCGTCGAGGACGTGCACAAGCACTTCGGTGGTTTCCACGCGGTGGACGGAGCATCGCTGGAAATCGAAAAAGGCTCTATAACCGGGCTGATTGGCCCGAACGGGGCGGGAAAGACCACTCTTTTCAATGTTATTGCCGGTGTGTTGCCGCCAACAAGCGGCAAGGTCACGATGGATGGCGAGGATATTACCGGTCTGCCCCCGCATGAGTTGTTCCACAAGGGATTACTGCGCACCTTTCAGATCGCACATGAGTTCTCTTCGATGAGCTGCCGAGAAAACCTGATGATGGTTCCTGGAGGCCAATCGGGTGAAACCCTTTGGAACACCTGGTTTGGACGCAAGCGGATCGCGGACGAGGAGCGCGCCTTGCGCGCAAAGGCTGACGAGGTGCTGGAGTTTCTGACCATCGAGCACCTGGCGGACCACAAGGCCGGGCAGGTTTCGGGTGGACAGAAAAAGCTGCTGGAGCTTGGCCGCACCATGATGGTTGACGCCAAGATCGTATTTCTCGACGAAGTAGGCGCCGGTGTGAACCGGACACTTCTGAATACCATTGGCGACGCGATCGTGCGCCTGAATAAGGAACGCAACTATACATTTGTGGTGATCGAACACGACATGGATTTCATCGGGCGGCTTTGCGATCCGGTGATTTGCATGGCCGAAGGAAAAGTTTTGGCCGAGGGTACGCTGGAAGAGATCAAGGCCAATGAACACGTAATCGAGGCCTACCTCGGCACCGGTTTGAAGAACAAGGACAAACTGGAGGCCGGTGCATGAGTGACAATCCCTATCATGAGGATCGTGGAAACAAAGATGCATCGATTACCAACTCGAAAGGTGTTGGATCCATGACCCCGGCTCACCGGCACAGCGGACCGACTTCCAAGGTCGGTGGCGGCCCGTTTCTCATAGGCGACATGATGACGGGCGGTTATGGAAAGGGTCCTGATATCCTGCATGATTGCACCATCGCGGTCGACAAGGGAGAGATCGCGGTCATTGTCGGCCCGAACGGAGCTGGCAAGTCAACCGCCATGAAAGCGGTGTTTGGAATGCTTGACGTACGTTCTGGTACAGTTCGGCTGGATGGCGAGGACATTACCCAACTCACCCCGCAGGACCGAGTGGTCAAGGGTATGGGATTTGTTCCGCAAACCTCGAACATCTTCACGTCGATGACGGTGGAAGAGAATCTGGAAATGGGCGCTTTCATCCGCACTGATGATTTCACGGACACGATGGAGCAGGTTTACGACCTGTTTCCGATCCTGAAAGAAAAGCGCCATCAGGCGGCCGGAGAACTCTCGGGAGGCCAGCGTCAGCAGGTGGCAGTCGGTCGTGCCCTGATGACCAAACCCAAGGTGTTGATGCTGGATGAGCCCACCGCGGGTGTCTCTCCGATCGTGATGGATGAGTTGTTCGACCGAATTATCGAGGTCAGCCGAACCGGATTGCCCATTCTGATGGTCGAGCAGAATGCGCGACAAGCATTGGAAATCGCCGATAAAGGTTATGTGCTGGTGCAAGGCCGGAATGCTTATACCGGAACCGGCCAGGAGCTTTTGGCGGACCCCGAAGTAAGGAAATCCTTCCTCGGCGGGTAAGCGTTCGCTTTGTTTGATGTATCGCCATTCAAGTCTCTCTTTGGCCCAAAAAGCGGATTAATTCTGCCGTAATCCTTTTCTACGCGAGAGTATGCCGCCGGGGTCAAGTCGGTCGGCAGGTTAAGCTCGGAAAGACCTCGATACGTCCAATTCTCGAGACTTTAGTAACGGTCATTCAGAGTTGTTCAGCTCACAAAAAAGAGAAACGAATGAAAACCACAGCGACGCTTTCTGCCGCCTTTGTATTTTGTGCAACTATGGGGGCAGCCCAGGATCAGCATTTTCTATGCATATCTGAAATCGACGGATCGGAAATGATGTTGGTTAAACCCGCATCCGGAAACGATGGCGAAATGAAAAGCCAGAACATAAATGGTCCCGCAAAGGTTTTTCCGGGACTCGGCAACGTTACATTCATGTATGCTGACGAGAATACTGTCGTGACCCTGTTCGTCAAACATGCGGATTTGACATATAATCTCTCCATGCGGCGCCCAACAATCTCCAGCGACCGCGGACAGTGCGAGGCGGTTGCCTCCTAAGATTTTGCTCTCGAAGAACGCACCCTGAAAGATTCCGAGTGTTCCCTTTATCCTAGTTGCCCACGGATTGTTTTCCTGTTGCGAGGAGCGACAGGAAAACATTAGATTTTAATCAGTTACCCTGTTTTTTCACATCGAATAAAGCGTTCGTGACCACGTCACGTTTACCACTTTTCGGTCACATTTCCTTCCTACGTCACTTTAGATTGGTTGCCAGTGCCAAGGCGAAAATCAGGTTTCAGATGCAGCCAGGGTCAGTTCGGGTTTTGGCGACATCTTCAAGCGATGAAAGGCGAGTTATGAAATACCTACCCCTGTTAGCTGCTTCGATTCTGTTTCCAAACTATGGATTTGCCCTAAGCGACTCTCTTGGTGGAGCGGATTTCGTTGTCAATTGCGTTTCGGATCGAACCGGTGGCGCAGTGACGCTCGCTAGGTCCGGAGAGTCAAAGCAGGGTTTCATCATTACCGAGGAAATCCAGGGCGAAGCTACAATTCACTCGGGCCTCAATTCGCTGACATTTCTACATATCATGGGCAAGGACGTCGTCACTTTTGTCGTCAATTTTGACAGCCTGACCTTTGATCTGACGGTAAATGGTCCCCATGCAAATCAGGATCAGGGCCAGTGTGAGGATCCTTTCGGATAATTCCTACCCACTCCAGTCTGAGTGCATGAGAATTACGTTGAAAAAGAGGGGACAAGCTGTTGTACGTCCCCTAATTGCCGTGCCATAAAACCGCACCCAGACTGTGAGAAGGACCAATGGATCTACTCAACGCGCTCGTTGCGCTTTCAAACTTTGTCATCGTGCCTGCGGTAGCCTACGGCAGCCAGTTGGCGCTTGGGGCGCTTGGGGTCACTCTGATCTACGGAATCCTGCGGTTTTCCAACTTCGCCCATGGAGACACAATGGCGTTCGGCACGATGATTGCCGTGCTCGTGACGTGGTGGTTGCAAAGCATCGGCGTCGCCTTAGGACCGTTGCCCACCGCTCTGCTGGCCCTACCCGTTGCCATTCTCGGATGCATGGTGCTTTTGCTGATCACGGACAAACTGGTCTATCAGTTCTACCGTGAACAAAAGGCCAAGCCAGTGATCCTCGTGATCGTGTCGATGGGCGTCATGTTCATCATGAACGGTCTCGTCCGGTTCATCATCGGACCAAACGACCAGAATTTCCTGGACGGCGAAAGGTTTCTGATTTCAGCTCGGGACTTCAAGCAATTGACCGGCCTCAACGAAGGTCTGGCCATCAGGACAACTCAGGGCATCACGGTAGTGGTCGCCGTGATTGCGGTCGTTCTGCTGTTCTGGTTTTTGAACAAGACACGTACCGGCAAGTCCATGCGCGCCTATTCAGACAACGAGGATCTGGCCTTGTTGTCCGGGATCAACCCCGAGCGTGTGGTCATGTATACGTGGCTGATCGTTGCTGCTTTGGCCACGACCGCCGGTGTTCTTTATGGCCTCGACAAAAGTTTCAAGCCTTTCGTGTACTTCCAACTGCTTTTGCCAATCTTCGCCTCGGCTATTGTCGGAGGCTTGGGCAACCCTCTGGGCGCGATCGCGGGCGGATTTATCATCGCATTTTCCGAGGTGACGATCACTTATGCATGGAAGAAAGTGCTGTCCTATCTCACCCCAGAAGGGCTTGAGCCTTCGGGACTCGTTCAGCTTTTGTCGACCGACTACAAATTCGCAGTCAGTTTCGTGATCCTGCTGATCGTGCTGTTGTTCAAACCTACCGGGCTGTTCAAGGGGAAAGCGGTATGAGCGAACCCGTAAAAAACACTCTTTTTTTCTTTCTGGTTGCAGGGTTGATTCTATTGACCGGCGTGATGCAAAGCTGGAACTCAGCGGTGCTGATCCTGAACATGGGTCTGATCTCCGCTATCATGGCGATCGGAGTGAACCTGCAATGGGGTTTTGCCGGCCTCTTCAATGTTGGTATCATGGGATTTGTCGCACTCGGCGGACTTGCGGTTGTCCTGATTTCAACTGACCCGACACCGGGCGCATGGAGCGCAGGCGGAGCCGGGATTGTTCTTGCGTTGATTCTGGGCGCGCTAACCGTTGCCGCGGGCGTATTCATCACTAGAAAAATGCCAAAGGGCAAGGCACGTTCCCTGACCGTTGTCGCTATTCTTGTGATAGGCTTCATTGCCTACCGGGCCGTATTTGATCCTAACGTCGCCGCAGTCGAAGCAATAAATCCGGCTGCGGCGGGCAATATCGGCGGCCTCAGCCTTCCAGTATTGCTGGCTTGGCCAGCGGGCGGGCTGCTAGCGGCAGGCGCAGCCTGGCTGATTGGCAAGACCGCGCTGGGCTTGCGGTCCGACTATCTGGCGATTGCCACGCTTGGTATTGCGGAAATCATCATCGCCGTCCTCAAAAACGAAGACTGGCTCGCTCGCGGCGTAAAGAATGTGATCGGTCTTCCGCGCCCGGTCCCGTATGAGATCGATCTTCAAAATGATCCGGGATTTGTTGAACAAGCGGTGGGGTTTGGGCTTGATCCGGTGACCGCATCGACGCTCTACGTCAAACTGGGCTATTCCATCTTGTTTCTTGGCGTTTTGCTGGTTCTTCTGTGGATGGCCCAAATGGCCCTCAAAAGCCCGTGGGGCCGGATGATGCGCGCCATTCGCGATAACGAGGTCGCCGCCGAAGCGATGGGCAAGGCCGTCACCCGTCGCCACTTGCAAATTTTTGTTCTGGGTTCGGCAATCTGCGGTATTGCCGGCGCGATGATGACAACGCTTGACGGGCAGTTGACACCTGGCACCTATCAGCCGCTTCGCTTTACTTTCCTGATCTGGGTGATGGTGATCGTGGGTGGATCGGGCAACAATTTTGGCGCGGTTCTTGGCGCCATGCTGATCTGGTTCCTTTGGGTGCAGGTCGAACCGATTGGCCTATGGGTCATGCAGGTTATCACGTCCGGTCTGCCTGAAGGCAGTGGTCTGAGAGAACACCTTATCGACAGCGCGGCACATATGCGGCTGCTGACAATGGGGGTTATCCTGCTACTGGTTCTCAGGTTCAGCCCAAGGGGGCTGATCCCGGAACACTAATTTTAGGGAACGGCTTTGGCATGATTTCACGAGCCGTTCGCAAAATTGCCTCACAAAAGACCCACCCTGGATCCTATCGGAGAGGATCTGAAGTCCAAATGATAAGGAACGAAATGAAACCTGTCCGCTCGACAATCGCAATCTCAGCGATTTCACTGATCTTGACCGCCTGTTCCATCGATCCGCGTGCGCACGAATCCGACCCGGTCAAGGTCACCACATCCAAGGGTGTTGTTACCTGCCAACTCTACAAACATAACCAAGTACTCTGGGACCGTGCGATCGATGCACCCGCTGGCATGTCTATCCAAGAGGCCGACAACTATTGCATTGCCGAGGGCAACCGCCGTCTCAAAGGTTAGTCGCAATATGCTGATTATGAAAAGGCGGTGTGACCCGACCACCGCCTTTTTCCTTCGATCACCGCCCTTTGAACAGACTTCCCAAAATTCCACGAACTATCCGGCGGCCCGTCGTGCCTTTCATCTCTTTAATCACCGCTTCGGTCAGGGCCGAGGTAAAGGTGTCCTTTCTCCGAGGTGTTTGAATCCGAGCCGACGACCGGCTGACTCGTTTTCCGGAATAACGTCGCGCTGCGGAAAACTCACGGGCGGTGGCATTTTCTGTCTCGGCTTCAGTTTCTGCCTGTTCAGCTTCTTTAGCGGCGATTTTCGAGCGTTTGGCTAACATTTCATAGGCAGAATTTCGGTCGATCAAAGTGTCGTATTTTCCCGCCATATCAGAGGTCGCCATAATCTCGGCTCGCTCCTTGCCGTTGATAGGCCCCAGTTGAGACCCAGGAGGTCGGATCAGCGTGCGTTCGACCATTCCCGGCACGCCCCTTTTCTGAAGCATCGATGTAACCGCCTCGCCGACACCAACTTCTCGAATGGCTGTTTCCGTTTCGAAGGTGGGGTTTTCTCGATAGGTTTCTGCAGCCATGCGAAGGTTTTTTCGGTCTTTGGCCGTAAATGCCCGTAATGCGTGTTGGACGCGGTTTCCAAGCTGACCAAGGATATCTTCGGGAATGTCGGCCGGATTCTGGCTGACGAAGTACACACCGACGCCCTTGGACCGGATCAGGCGTGCGACCTGTTCGACCTTGTCCACAAGAACTTTTGGCGCATCGTCAAACAGCAGATGTGCTTCGTCGAAGAAAAAAACAAGTTTCGGTTTTTCCGGGTCACCCACCTCGGGCAACTCTTCAAACAGTTCACTCAAAAGCCATAACAAGAACGTCGTATAAAGCCGGGGCGCCGCCATCAGCTTGTCCGAGGCGAGGACGTTGACCACACCTTTTCCGGTTGAATTGGTTCTCATCAAGTCGGCGAGTTGAAGTGCCGGCTCTCCAAACAGCCTTGTACCGCCCTGATTGTCGAGAACCAGAATCCGACGCTGAATGGCGCCAACAGAAGCTGGAGAGATGTTGCCGTATCGCAAGGAAAGCTCCGACCGGTTTTCGCCGATCCACACAAGCAAAGCTTGCAGGTCTTTCAGATCGAGCAACGGCATGCCCTCTTCGTCGGCCAAGCGAAACGCGATGTTCAGGATACCTTCCTGCGCTTCGGTCAGCTCCATTAATCTGGATAGCAGGAGAGGGCCCATTTCAGTCACAGTGGTTCGGACTGGATGTCCCTGTTCGCCGAAAAGATCCCAGAACGTAACGGGGCAAGCCTCATAGGCGAAGCCGCCGTAACCGATGCGCTCGGCCCGTTCCGTGAATGCGTGATGTAATTGGTGATCCTGTGACCCTGCCTTTGCCAGTCCCGAAAGATCACCCTTCACATCTGTCAGAAAGACAGGCACGCCAGCTGCAGAAAAACCCTCGGCAAGGATCTGTAACGTCACTGTTTTTCCGGTTCCTGTCGCCCCGGCGATCAGGCCGTGACGATTGGCGTATTTCAATGACAATTCTTGCGGCAGCTCATAGTTTTTTCCTGCTCCGCCCAGAAAAATCGTTTCACTCATTCGACTTATGCCTCAATCCTGTGCCAATACAGCGTCAGCATACAAAGTTAACCTTTGACTGCGATAGTTTTTTCGTCGCCGGTCCACGTCGGATGTGGCGGCGGTTTTCCTCCCTGTTGACTGGTCGTGCCCTCGGGCACGGCTCTTTTCTTGAACATGACAAGTATTCCCCTGATTTCACGCGCTTATTTGCGTCCAAAAAAATGTTGGGTTACCTGTTGACCCGTGGCCCCCGCTCTCGTAACGTCTGCGACATAACTAAGTCGGCCAGTCCGGCGGGGAGACAAATTGGAAAAGGGAGCCCAAATATCGGCTCCCTTTTTTTGGCCCGAATGCATTCAGATCATGCTCCCGGCGGTTTCCTGACCAGTATACGTTCAGATCCTCCAATTCCCACTGACACCGCGCAATGGGCGTGATAGGGATGGCCAAAACCGTAACTAAATTGAGTGAGGCATTCATGATCAAAACGCTAACGCCACTGGCGGCTATCGCAATCGCCATGTGGGCGGGTATCGCCACTGCGCAAGACACCAGCTCCGATTCAGAGAGTACTAGTGAACAAACGGGAAATGAGTCGCTTGATCTTGGCCAGCCGGTTAATACCGAGCCGCAGTTGGGTCAGCGATATCCGACTGAAAAGTTCGGCGACTGGGACATGGCCTGCATCAAGACCCAAGCCGAAAAAGACCCCTGTTCGCTTCTGCAAATCCTAAATGGACCCCAAGGCAGCCCGATGGCAGAGGTGTCCCTGTTCCGCCTGCCCGAAGGCCAGGTTGCCGTTGCGGGCGCTACCGTGGTGGTTCCACTTGAAACCCTTTTGACCGCCCAAGTGACTATCTCGATTGATGGGGCGCCGGGCAAGCGGTACGAATACTCCTTTTGCAGCCCGGTGGGGTGCATCGCCAGGATTGGCTTGACCCAAGCGGATATCGACGCAATGAAAAAGGGATCCAAGGCTACGATTTCATTGGTCCCTGCCCCAGCACCCGATCAAGTTATTTCGCTGGACTTGTCGCTTAACGGCTTCACGGCGGGCTTTGACGCCGTCGAAGTTGTTCCGAACTAAGATCGGATATGTTTCTGGAATGGTCACCGAACAAAGTTTTCGGTGGCCATTTTTCAGACTTTGCGTAGCGCCAGTACCGCGTTCATCCCGCCAAAGGCAAACGCGTTGGAAAGGGCCACGTCGACCTTTGCTTCGCGCGCCACGTTTGGAACCACATCCAAAGCGCATTCCGGATCAGGTTCCTCGTACCCGATTGTTGGCGCTATGATCCCGTCGCGCAGCGCCATGATGCAGGCCAAAAGCTCCACCGCCCCCGTACCCCCGATCAGGTGTCCATGCATGGATTTGGTTGACGAAATCATCAAACTGTCCGCCTGACGACCAAAAACGTCTGCCACTGCGGCACATTCGGTTTTGTCGTTTGCGGCGGTTCCGGTACCGTGCGCGTTGATATATCCAACGTCGCTTGCGTTAATACGGGCATCTGCCAGCGCCCCAGCCATAGCGCGCGCTGCCCCGTGCTTGCTGGGCATGACGATATCTGCGGCGTCTGACGACATTGCAAAACCAATTACCTCTGCCAGAACGTCGGCCCCTCGTGCTTTTGCGCGGTCGTAGTCTTCGAAAACAAAGATGCCGGCCCCTTCGCCTTGCACCATTCCGTTCCGGTTCGCACTGAACGGACGGCAGGCATCCTTGGACATGACGCGCAAGCCCTCCCAGGCCTTTACCCCCCCAAAGCACAGCATTGATTCAGATCCACCCGTCACCATGGCCGGTGCTGCACCGCTGCGTACCATCTGAAACGCCAACGCCATTGCATGATTGGACGATGCGCAGGCTGTCGACACGGTGAAACTCGGCCCCTTGATGTTGTATTCCATGGACACATGGCTGGCAGCGGCATTGTTCATAAGCTTTGGCACAACAAACGGATGTACGCGATTCTTGCCGTCTTCATAGACTGAGCGGTAGTTGTCGTCCCAAGTGGACACACCACCACCTGCAGTTCCCAATACAACACCGGACCGATGGGCGGTGTCGCCATGGAATTCGATCCCAGATTGTTCGATGGCCTCTTTCGCCGCGGTCAGAGTAAATTGAGTGAAACGGTCATATAGCGTCATTTGCTGTCGGTTGAACCGGCCCTCGGTATCAAATCCGCGCACCTGACCACCGATCTTGATCGCCAGACGATCTACGTCGCGAAAATCCAATTCCCCAATGCCGCAGCGCCCTTCGCGCATGGCTTCGAGAGTTTCAGAGACCGAGTGCCCCAACGAATTGATAGTGCCAGCCCCGGTAATGACGACGCGCTTCATAACCGTCGTCAAACCTTTTCCGCGATCAGTTTTTCGATGCCCGAAATGATTGCAGCGACATTCGAGATATCAAAATCTCCGGCCGTCGGTTCGTTTGCATTAAACGGGATCGAAATGTCGAACTCTTCCTCGATGGCAAAGATGCTTTCGACCAATCCAAGGCTGTCGATGCCCAAATCTTCAAGGGTGCTCTCGGGCGACACATCCGATGGCTCCAGCACGGCCTGCTCTGCAATGATCGCGATGACGCGGTTGCTGATGCTCATATCAATCCCCTGATTGTCGCTTTGCGGGTGATTTAATCGCTCTCAGGCTGTTTGAAAACCGCCTTTTTCAGTGCCTCAACGTCACGGGCCATGCGAGGCAATCTGCGCTGCGCTTTATAAATCTCGGTATGTGTTTCCATTTTGATGCCAGGATAACCCATAATCACGCGGCCTGCGGGAACGTTCGACAGAATTTTAGTCCCCCCACCCGAGATCACCCGGTCTCCAATAAAAATGTTGTCGACAACACCGGTCTGACCGCCAAGAACGACGTTGTTACCAATCTCGACCGAACCGGAAACACCAGTTTGCCCGCACAACAGGCAGTCGTTTCCGACCCGCGTATTGTGCCCGACGTGAACAAGATTGTCCAACTTGGAACCGTTTCCTATTCGCGTATTCCGAATGGTTCCGTTGTCGATCGTACTATTGGCCCCCACCTCAACATCATCTCCGATCTCAACTGCGCCCAGAGAATGAATGCGCAGCCAACCCTGCGCCTTTGCGTCTCCCTGATCGCCCATGGTTTTACGGACATTTTCGACGCCTGACACTTCAGGAGTGACAAAACTGAACCCGTCGCCACCGATCCGTGCACCAGGTTGCGCAATGAACCGGTCGCCGATCACGGCTCGGGCACCGATGCTGACCATTTCCCGCAACAACGCATCTTTGCCCAATGTAGCATCCATTCCGATCGTACAGTGCGGGCCAATCACCGATCCAGCGCCAATGCGCGCACGGGGTCCGATAACACTTAATGGTCCGATCGAAACATCATGACCGATTTCAGCGGTTGGATCGACGACGGCAGACAGGTGAATTCCAGGCTGAACGCCCTGTCCCCGATCCATCATCGCCGTCACACCGGCCATTGCCATGCGCGGTCGCGGCGCAAAAATGGCTGCATCAAGCCCCAGGGATTTCCAATCGGCCCCGGGCCACAGGATCGCCACTCGCGCACCACCCTGCCCCAGGGCATCAGCGTATTTCGGCGACATCGCCAAGGCCAGATCGGTCGGTCCCGCTTCAGCCGGCTCAGCAGCGCGCAAAATCGTGAGGTCAGTATTCCCCTCAGCCTCGACACCGAGGGCCGTTGCGATCTGTTTGACAGTGAATTGCATTTGCGGCTCCGGTAAAAGGTCTGTGCGCCCCCGTCCTTACCCCTGAACCGCTGGCAGGACCACCCCCGCATTGCTTAATGCGTCCCAGACCTTTTTATCGCGATCATAAACATCGCGGCGATATTGGACCTCGCCCTTCGTGCCAACATAGGCCGTACGATAGATCAGGTGGACCGGAACCGGTTTGTCCAGTGGAACAGTGGTCTCGCGGCCGGTTCTAAGAACCCTATGGAAATAGTCCCTGGGGTCTTTTTCCTGAAGAGACAGCAGCGCATATGCGAATCCGAATGGGTCCGCCAACCGAATGCACCCATGAGAAAACGCCCGAATTTCCCGCGAAAACAAGCTTTTCTGCGGTGTGTCATGCAAATAGATGTTGTGCTTGTTGGGGAACATGAACTTCACCAACCCCAGTGCATTTCCTTTACCGGGTGGCTGGCGCATTGCAAACGGAAAGCTCCCAGAGGAAAACTGACTGAAGTCGACGGCCTCTCGATCAACCCGCCGCCCCCGTGAATCGGTGATTTCCAAGTGCCCTGCTGCGTTCGGATTAGCGCGCAGTTGTGGTAGATACTCTTTGGTCGCGATGGAACGGGGAACATGCCAGCTTGGATTGATGACCATATGTTCCATCTGATCCGAAAACTCGGGACTGCGGCGATCATGAGTGTTTTTGCCTATAACGGCCCGCGTTTCAAAGGTCACTCGGCCATCATCCACGATTTTGGCGGAAAAATCGGTCTGGTTCACCAGAATGTGCCGGTCCCCCCGATCGCGCGGCAGCCATCGCTCGCGTTCAAGCGCAACTATCACGGATTTCAACCGATCCGCCACGGAAACGTTTATCTCGGCAATAGTGCCTGGCCCGGCAACGCCATCCTGTTCCAACCCGTGCGCAGCCTGGAACTTCATCACCGCTGACCGAAGCCTGTTGTCATAGCTGGGGCTTGCGCTGGGCTTCATGTATCCCATGGCGACTAGACGGTTGCGCAACGCGATGACTGTCGTACCTGTATCACCCAATTCCACCTTCTGAACGGGAACGGTTGCCCCCCAACCGCCTGCCAAAAGCTGATCTTCGAGGTAAATTTTGTGTTTCAGCAATGTAAGATACTGAAACGAGTGGGGCGCGAGTGTGGTGAAATATGTTTCCGGATTCGCAGTCAGCACTTCGTTCAAAAAATCGGTCGCCGGTCGCCGCGGAACTGAACGGGCTATACCGGGATCAATCGAAGATGGTTTCAGAAGGCCGGACTGAACGTCCCGTGCGTAAGTAACGAATGTACGCGTCAATTCCGCTTCGACCAATCCTATGTCGCGTGACGATTTGGCCTCGCGCATTTTTCGGATAGTCTCGTCTACCCGATATCGATCAACTGGCAACCCATGCGTTTCTGCCCGGCTCAATGCCTGAATCAACGCAACGCGCCTAGCTTGGGAGGAGGCATCTTCGCCGGTCCAGATCGGTTGATAGTCGTTTTCGCGGTAAAACGCTCCAACTCCACCCTGTGATCCGACGGATTCGGCCACTGCTTGCTTGAATGCAAACGATTGTGCCTGCGCAGGAACTCCCCCTAGCAGTGACACTCCAGATATGGCGATCACGGTTGCAATGACATAGGCGGATCGTTGCCGAATGGAATGGGTCATGTGTCTCGTCTTGGTCATTGAAATACGTTTCTGCTGCGGTTAGCCAATCGAGTTTCTTAAAAACTGAAGGCAAATGTCCATTCACAAATGTGAAAAACGACGTCATGAAATATCAGTTGATGCTGGATTGCATCGCCCTGCCCGGCCTGCACTTAGTCCGAAATCTCAGTAATAAAATAGGCGTTACGCGTCAATTGCGCAAAATCTTGCCGAAAATTCCCCCTTACTTGCCCCAAAACCAATCAATTCTTGGCTCGCGAATCCGGCTGTGGCATACATCTGGCACCTGGGGATGGTAACAAAAACTGACAAAAGCGCGCGTAACATCGTGCGCGGGCAGGAATAAGTACGGGACGACGCAGTAAATGACAGAATTGAGCTCGACGGGCTTGTCGCGACGCGCATTACTAGGTGCATTCGCAGCAACATTAGTATCAGCAGCACCAACTTTTTCCAACGCAGCGGGCTTTCTTCGTGGTGGGGGCGACATACGGCGCGTGCGCATGTATTCCGGCCGCACCGGCGAACGCCTTGATATGATTTATTGGGTGGATGGTGACTATGTCAAAGACGCTGTTGCCGAGATAAATCACTTTATGCGCGACTGGCGAACTGATCAGATAAAACCGATGGATCTACGAACCATCGACATCATGGCCGCTGCTCACAATCTGCTGGACGTCAACGAGCCCTATATGTTGCTTTCAGGTTATCGTAGCCCTCAAACCAATGCCATGCTCCGCTCCCGCTCCCGCGGTGTTGCCAAGAATTCTCTGCACATGAAAGGTCAGGCTGCCGACTTGCGCCTAGCTTCACGATCGGTTAGCCAGATGGCTAGTGCCGCCGCGGCGTGTCAGGCAGGCGGCGTTGGAAAATACAGCCGCTCCAATTTTGTACACATGGATTGCGGCGTCGTTCGCACCTGGCGTGGATAATACCCATAAAGCCTGTTCTTGCTATTGTATTGCCTCCAACTATTGGGTTGGGGGCATTGTTTTATCCGAGCTTCTCCAAAGGGTTGCTCTATACTGGAAACTGGTCGGCTCAGACCGCCTGAGAAATACAGTTGCTAGTTTCGCAAGAACCAAGCACCGAGGTGGAAGAAATCATATGGCAAGTCCTCTGATCTTTTACTGCCGTGAACATCCGCTATTAAAAGCTGCAGAGCAGCATTAGAGCAATGGGCTGAGAGTTCGCAAAGGGCCGCTCCTGAAGGTGGTGCGCCACTGTGGCACTGCGGATGCTGCTCTGCCTCCGAGGTCGGCAGTGAGCCCATTGGTACAATTGCTGCGTTTTCTGCTAATGTACTCTTACCACAGCAAGGAAGACATCAAATTACGACGTCAGAAGAGTCCAGATAAGTTTCAGTTTAGTGATACTGATTGCCTTCTCCGCAGTAAGTGGCCACATCCTCGACAAAAAGTTCAACTGAGCGCCTGTGTACGCTAGTAGACCGGGTCGCAAGATAGAATGTCGACGTCCAGTTCAGCCGGTCGGGTGCGACGGCTCTAAGCTTGTCGTGATATTCCATACTTGTTGCGAAATGCACCGGCAGAGCCCCCAGATAGTGCCCGGTTTCGATCAATACTGCCATCGCCTCCATATTCGCAACGACCGCCCGCATATCGGTTGGTTTCAATTCGGGAGATACGAACACGTCGTAAGATCGCTGGCAAATTTCATACATTGCAATATCTTCCGGACCAATTTTCGTATCCGGCACAGCAAACAGCGGATGGTCGCGCCCACAATACAATTGGTGCTCTTCGTCACACAGCTTGGTGTAGCGCAGTTCCGGCACCTGATTACGAAAAGGAGCGATGGCTACGTGCAAATCGCCCGAGATCAACCTTTGCGTCAATTCGATCGGTGAAGCGACAACTATTTCCAGCCTGACTTCGTTGGGACGGTTCAGAAATCGTTTCAGCGATCTGGTCAGATGCAAATCCGTCAACGTGTTAACCGCATCGACGATGCCAATCCGCAAATCGCCCGTCACAGCGTCGCGCAACTCCAGCAACTCAGCATCGAAATCTCGGACACTGCGTAAGATCTCACGTGCCTTGTGATAGGCGATCTCGCCACGTTCGGTCAGTCGGAACCCGCCCCTTCCCCGCTCGCAAACCCGATAACCAAGAGAATCTTCCAGATCACGGATTCGGATGCTGATCGCCGATTGGGTGATCCCCAATGCATATTGTGCATCGGTGAATCCATCGCATTCAACGACCGTCACAAAGGTTTCGAGAAGAGTATTTCTGAACAGTTTCAATGACGTCAACTTCCGCGATTCTCAGGCTCATCATTACATCAATTTTTTTCATGTGAGCATAAGCAACATGATATTTTTTTGTGTAATTTTCTGTGCTGTGCTGGACCCAACCTGAACACCAAAAGGGATCAAGGGAGGAACCCAGCATGACCTTTACTCTACGGAAAATGCGAACGACGGCAGCGGCAACCCTGCTCAGCCTCGCACCGCTCAGTGCGCTGGCAGAAGACTGGAAATTCGCGATCGAAGAAATTCCGGGCTCGATCATGGACGCCTATGCGCAGGAGTTCAAATCGCGCATTGAGGCGGCCACCAATGGAGAAGTGACCGTCACCGTCTATCCGATGGGCACGCTTGGCACACCGACCGAAACGGTCGAACAGGCCGCCGATGGCGTCATCCAGTTCACCAATGTTTCAATCGGCAACCTGGGTACCGTGTTGCCGGAAAGCCAAGTCTTCCTGCTGCCCTATCTACTGCCGTCCGATCCGGCAGCGATCTCTAAAATCCTCAGCAGCTCGGAAACCATCTATGGCCCGATGAACGACGATTTCCGCAAGCGTGGTCTGGAAGTTTTGACCATGTATTCCGAGGGTCCGCAGGTCTGGACCACCAACCGTGAGATCCGCACACCCGAAGATTTCGACAACTTCAAAATGCGTGTGATGGTTTCGCCTATTCTGGTGGAAACCTATAACAACATGGGCGCCAGCCCGACTCCGCTACCGTTCGGCGAAGTGTTCGGTGCGCTGCAACTGGGTGCTATCGACGGTCAGGTCAATCCGATCCCGACCATCGAAGAGATGAAGTTCTACGAAGTCACCAGCCACCTGATCTGGGCCGGAGAGCAAGAGCTGGTCACCACAGTCGTGGCCGGATCGGACTGGTTCGAGACCCTCAGTCCCGACCGTCAGCAACTGGTGCGTGACACCATGGGCGACATGACCGGCTTCATCGACGGCGTTGTCACCGATTTCAACCAGCAACGTCTGGACATCATCAAGAAAGCCAAGCCTGATATCGGGCTGGTCGTTCTGACCGAAGAAGAACGTGATGTCTTCCGCGGGCGCAGCACCGGTACTTCGGCGGCTTACGTCGAAGCCGTCGGTCCCCGCGGTCAAGAACTGCTGGATGCACTGCAGGCCGAACTGACCGGCAACTGATACCTACTCAATCCACTCACTCAAAACTACCTCACGCGCCTTGCGCGTGAGGCTTCAAAAAAAGGGGAGGATATCATGCAAAGCGGCACTGCAACTCCCTTCGGCTTTTTGGGAAAGATCGACGCTGTCATCGGACGGATCGAAGTCTGGATCCTGGGCTGGGGAATCATCCTGATGGCCGTGAACACCATCGCCAATGTCTTTGGCCGCTACGTGTTCAACCAGTCCATCTATTTCTCGGAGGAACTGAACGAGTTCCTGATCGTGATCGTCACCTTCATGGGGCTGGGCTATGCCACCCGCAAAGGCATCCACATTCGCATGTCGGCGATCTATGACGCCCTGCCAATCAAGATGCGCAAGGGCCTGATGGTTGTGATTGCCGCCACCACCGCTGTCGTCATGGCCGTTCTAGCCTGGTACGCGCTGGAATATGTACAGAAAGTCGCCTCACGCGGGCGGATCACCCCGGCGCTGCAACTTCCGCTGTATCTGACCTATGTCTGGGTCGTCATCGGCCTGGCGCTGGCGGCGTTCCAGTATCTGCTGACCGCGATCCGCAACCTGAATTTCGCGGAAGAAGAGGTCTATGTCTCGTACCTGGAAGTTGACAGCTACGAAGACCCGGAAACCGCAGCCGCGATCAAGAAATTCGAAGACTCCACGGAGGCAGACAAATGACCGAGTTGATGCTGGCCGTCATGATCGTCCTGCTGCTGGCAGGGTTTCCGATGAAAATGCCGCTGATCTCGGCGGCGGTGCTGGGGTTCCTTGTCTATTTCCCCACCATGAACATGCAAATCCTGATCCAACAAATGATCGGAGGGGTCAAACCCGCAGCGCTGATCGCGGTGCCGATGTTCATTCTGGCGGCCGATATCATCACACGCGGCCATTCCGCCAACCGATTGATCGATCTTGTGATGAGTTTCATGGGCCATATCAAGGGCGGTCTGGCGATTTCTGTCACCTCGGCCTGTGCGCTGTTTGGCGCGGTCTGTGGCTCGACCCAGGCGACCGTGGTGGCCATCGGTGGAGCGATGCGGCCCCGGATGCTGAAATCAGGCTACAGCGACAGTTTCTCGATCGGCTTGATCGTGAATGCGGCCGACCTCGCCTATCTGATCCCACCCTCCATCGGCATGATCATCTATGGCGTTGTTTCGGGCACCTCGATCTCACAATTGTTCATCGCCGGCATCCTGCCGGGGCTGCTGATCGTGGTCCTGTTCTCGGCCTATTGCATGCACTACGCCTATCGCCATGATATCCCTGTATTGCCGCGTGAAGGTTGGGGGCAGCGGTTCGCCGCACTGCGCAGATCGCTTTGGCCGATGGGCTTCCCCGCCATCATCGTCGGCGGCATCTATGGTGGTGTCTTCTCGCCCACCGAAGCTGCAGCAATCTGTGTGCTTTATGCGGTCATCCTCGAAGTAGTGATTTTCCGCTCAATCAAGGTGAAAGACCTGTTCGACATCGCGCTGTCCACCGGAGCCATCACCTCGGTCGTATTCATTTTGATTGCGGCAGGGGCTGCGTTTAGCTGGACACTCAGTTTCGCTCAGGTGCCGCAAACCATCATCGCCGCGCTGGGTCTGGAAAGCGCCAGTCCGCTGATGGTGCTGCTAGCGATCAACATAGCGTTCTTCGTCGGCTGCATGTTTGTGGACTCGATTGTAGTGATCCTGATCCTGGTTCCGATCTTCGCTCCCATGATCAAAGCTAGCGGTCTGGACCCTGTTCTGGTCGGGGTACTGATCACGCTTCAGGTTGCAATCGGCGCAGCGACGCCACCCTTCGGCTGCAACCTGTTCACCGCTATTGCAGTCTTCCGGCGGCCTTTCGTCGAAGTGGTGCGCGGTGTACCCCCATTCCTGATTATCCTGCTGATCGTGAGCGGCCTGCTGATCGCCTTCCCTCAAATCGCCCTGTTCCTTCCGGAACTGGCCTATCGTTAATGCACTAAGAAACGGAGAAATCATGTCTGAACATGGTTATGAATCTGGTCGTCTGAATTTACCTTTTGTCGGCATCTCGACATTTGGCAAGAAACCCTATGTCCAAAACTGGGACGAGATCGACGCGGATGTGGCGATCCTTGGTGCGCCTTTCGATTTCGGCTGCCAATTCCGCTCGGGCGCACGCTTTGGTCCGCGCTCGGTGCGAGAGGCATCGACCCTGTTCAGTTTTGGACACGCAGGTGCCTATGACCACGAGGATGACGCCACCTATCTGGGCAGTGACGTGCGCATCGTCGATCTGGGCGATGCCGACATCATCCACACCAAGACCGAGGAAAGCCACGCCAACATCGAATACGGCGTCAAGAAAATCCTCGACGCGGGCGCGATCCCAGTCACAATCGGCGGCGACCATTCGGTTAACATCCCCTGCATCAACGCCTATGCCGAGGATTGCGAAAAACACGGCCCGATCCACGTGATCCAGATCGACGCGCACCTGGACTTTGTCGATGAACGCCACGGCGTCACCGTCGGCCATGGCAACCCAATGCGTCGCGCGATCGAAAAAGACTATGTCTCGGGCATGACCCAGCTGGGCATCCGCAATGTATCTTCGACCGCAAAAGAGGGCTATGACGATGCGCGCGCGCGCGGTTCGGACATTCTGTCAGTCCGACAGGTGCGCAAGCTGGGCACCCAAGGCGTTCTGGACCGTATCCCAGAGGGTGTCCGCTACTACGTCACCATCGACATCGACGCCTTCTGCCCTTCTATTGCACCGGGCACCGGCACTCCCAGCCATGGTGGTTTCCAATACTATGATGTCTTGGAGATTTTACAGGGACTTTCTAAACGCGGAGACGTTGTCGGCATTGATTTGGTCGAAGTCGCTCCGGCCTACGATCCAGCCGAAAGCACGCAAATCCTGGCGGCGCAGCTGCTGCTGAATTTCATCGGTTTTATCTTTCATAATAAGATGTAGGTTTCCTGGCTCTGATGATGTGACCGCCCCCCGACGGCATCATTGTGCCAAGGTGGGTCTGCAACGATCCACAAAGGAGAGCGGTCATGTCAGAGATTATCACGGTCGGGCTCGATCTGGCGAAGAATGTGTTTCAGGCCCACGGGGCAGATGCAGCGGGGCAGCCTATTCTGCGCAGGAAACTGCGTAGAGTTCAGGTGCTGACCTTCTTCAGCGAGTTGCAGCCTTGTGTTGTCGCGATGGAAGCCTGTGGCGGCGCTCATTTCTGGGGTCGCGAGATCGGCAAGCTGGGTCATGAGGTGCGGCTCATTCCACCCGCCTACGTGAAACCATTCGTCAAACGCCAGAAAAATGATTCCGCCGATGCCGAAGCGATCTGCGAGGCCGCGCTGCGTCCGACGATGCGGTTCGTGCCTGTGAAGAGCGAAGAGACGCAGGGCGCGGCTATGGTGTTTCGCGTGCGCGAGCTTTTGATCCGGCAGCGGACCCAGGCCATCAATGCACTGCGAGGGCATTTGAGCGAGTTCGGGCAGATCGCGCCACAGGGGGCGGCCAACGCGTCGAAGCTGATTGCAATAGCCACAACCATGCGAGGCTTTCGGGCGCGCAAACGCGCAAGCCATTCATTGTGCGGACGGTTAAACCGTTCGACTGCCTGAAGAACGGCCATAGCGCCAGAGATCAGGAGCCTCCGAATGTCACGCTGTCCCATCTTCGAGGTCTTTCCTAACCGCGGTCTTCCGCCGGTCGAGTGCTGGCGTGGTACAAGACCCAGCCAAGCTGCAAAGTCTCGGCCTCGTCGAAAACCGGAGAGGTCGGGCGCAAATGTTTCGATCGCCAGCGCTGTGATCGGTCCTACACCTGGCATGGTTTGTGCCCGGCATGTCAAAGCTGCTTCCCTTGCCGCCCGGACCATTTTACGGTCAAGCTCTGCAATCCGATCTGCCAGCCCGGTGATCTGTTTCAGATACAGTTTAGCCAGATCTCGAACTTCGGCGGGCAAGGATGTATCATCGGCCTCGACTGAGGCGGCGATCATTTCTCAAATGAACCACCCCTCTGGGCGCGACCAAGCCATGTTCGGCGAGATGCCCGCGTAGCGCGTTGATCAACTGAGTTCGCTGACCAACAAACATTTGTCTTGTCCGGAACAGCATAGCGCGGCTTTGCTGACCTTCTGTCTTCACTGCGACAAAACGCATTGTCGGGCGCAACGCCGCCTCAACGATCGCTTCGGCGTCAGCAGCATCGTTCTTCTGGCGCTTGACATAAGGCTTCACGTAAATGGGAGGGATCAAGCGCACATCATGCCCCAGGTTCTCAATCCCCCGGCCCCAACCATGCGCTGTGGCGCACGCTTCCATGGCAACAACGCACTGCGGAAATTGGGAAATGAAACCCAGGAGCTGACCACGAGAAAGCTTCTTGCGGAACAAGACAGACCCGTCGTCATTTGCGCCATGCAACTGAAATACCCGCTTTGCCAGATCAATCCCGATGATTGTAACCTCGGACATGGATGCTTCCTCCTGCTGTGATGGCTTCAACACTCATCACATTCGCACAATGCGATGCCAACTGGTGGGTGCATCCACGCCATCAACATGACTCAGCTCATTTTCGCAACCAAAAAAAGAGTTGATTGTTCTCAATCAACCTGCATAATTCTTTCTAGAATTCTGCGGAAAGCAGTGAAGGATTTACCAATGCTAGTGAATTGAGCTTTGTGGTGGCAGCGGTGTTTAGGGTAGCGGGCGGTATTTATAACGGAAGATGATTCGACGTTGGCGATGGCCGCACTATTAATCTATGTAAGCGTTAAGATTATAACCTCTGAGAATTTCGTGTACCGCATTAGGTTGAAATTTTCCAAGAGGGCTGGGAAGTAATGATGAAAGTATCTAAGTACTTTTTTGGTGCACTGGTTGTAATTGTTTTCCTTGGTGCATTTAGCGCCATTGAGAAGGTTAGAGCGGAAGTAGTAAATTCCAGCTCGGCCATTTTTACTATTGATGCTTGTGAGGGATATTTGAACTTTTTGGAGGGCGAGGATACCGTAACGCCCGACGGGTGCCACGAGATTGCGCACTTTCAAATATCGAATCGTAACGAAAATCTAAGACGTTATCTGGTGCTGCTAGTGTTGCAATCGGCTGAAAAATCCGCCTTGGGTGCATTGGCGGGAGCGATGCTGGCAACTATTCAGGGCAATGCTTCGGAAATGTATACAGCGTCGGTTCTGGCTGGCCGCTTTATAGCAATAAAAATGGCGTCTTCAGGTGACCTAGAACGAGCCGCACTGTACTCTCATTTATTGTCTGAAATGCAGCGTTTGTCAGTGCAAGCGATGTGTTCTGAAGAGCTCTGTAATGATATTCAAGTTGCTTCCTCCATTAAAAAAATAGTGGGAGAAAAGTTTAGTGATCTTGATATGGTCAGGTCTGATATTGTTTTATATTGCTTGCTAAGAACGGATGCATTCTTGATACCTGTACGGAAGGTTCTTGAAAGTCGCGCTTTTGCAGATTGTATTCCTTAAGCGAATGGAAGTTTCATAACGCCGTAAGGGCGGTATCTGAGGCTGATCTTCTCCCTAAAAATTCATAAATTCTACGGAGGATAAGTGGTGGGAAAAAGACCTATGACTCCAAAAAAAGATTTCACGCACGGTATGGGGGTGCCTGTAGCTTCTTTGGGTATTGCAGATCCGGTTCCTCCGGCCCAGGCTGTGGCTGAAGCGGGTAGAATGATGGCGTCAGCCTTAGGGTCAGGATGCATTGATTTTCAACGCGCTGCGTGATTCACGGCTCGGAAAATGGAGCAGTGACATGAGCAACCTTTACTGGCTGGCCGACGAGCAGATGGCCAAACTTACCCCCTTTCTTCCCGAAGTCCCACGGCAAGCCACGGGTCGATGACAGACGGGTGTTGAGTGGGATTATCTTCATCAATCGCAATGGGTTGCGTTGGCGTGACGCGCCTGTTGAATACGGCCCGCACAAGACGCTCTACAACCGCTGGAAGCGGTGGAGCGACAAGGGCATCTTCGCGCAGATCATGGCCGGTCTGGCTGCCAAGCACGGCGAACAGAAGACCGTCATGATCGACGCGACGTATCTGAAGGCGCACCGAACAGCGACCAGCATGGGCGTCAAAAAGGGGGGCGTGGTCGTCTGATCGGTCGAACCAAAGGGGGCATGAACACCAAGCTGCACGCCATCTGCGATAGCCAAGGGCGGCCGCTCAACCTGTTCGTCACCGCCGGCCAAGTCAGCGATTACATCGGCGCGCGGGCGCTGCTCAGCAGCTTGCCAAAGGTCGACTGGTTGCTCGGGGATCGTGGCTATGACGCCGATTGGTTCAGGAACGCGTTGAAAGACAAAGGGATAAAACCCTGCATCCCCGGCAGAAAGCAGCGCAAGACGCCGGTCAAATACGACAAGCGCCGATACAAACGACGCAACCGCATCGAGATCATGTTCGGCAGGCTCAAGGACTGGCGGCGCGTGGCGACACGATATGATCGCTGCCCCAAGGTCTTCCTCTCAGCCATCGCTCTGGCCGCGACCGTTATCTATTGGTTATGCATCCTGACCCTTCTGTATCTCGAGTTTGCTAACTTAACCCCCGTCAGCCACCTTTGCCGAGGTTGCTGACGGGGCGGTGTATGGCGTCTGAGCCTTGTGGCAAGACCACGTTTTCTAGCGAGCCAGCACCGTCTCTCTTCATCGTCTCGAACAGTTGAATGCGGCCGGTCTGGACCGCGGAGCAGAAGGAAGAGGGTATGAACAAAGTATCACACGAGCAGATCATCGGCATAGACGTCAGCCGCGATTGGCTTGACGTTCATTGTCTGCCGGAGACTCGTAGGTTGCGGCTCCCAAACAGCGATGAGGGTCACGCGCAGCTTGTTGATCTGGCACAATCAACGCACGCGCTTGTTTGTTTTGAGGCGACTGGAGGGCAGGAATGGCGTCTGTGGACCGCGCTGGATGCAGCCGGCATATCGACTCGGCAATTGCCGCCAGCTCAGATTAAAGCCTTCGCTGCCAGCCGTGGCACACGCGCCAAGACGGATCGGATCGACGCGGAACTCATTGCGCGCTTCATGGCATTTCGACCAGACGCGGGGCGCGAACTGCCACATGGGAAATTGCGCCTTCTCAGAGCCTTGGCATCAAAGCGAGCGCAACTTGTCGAGACGCGCAAGAGACTTC
>NZ_JBXWRJ010000027.1:0-54425 GCF_059612845.1 Ruegeria sp. YKSE079
GGCCTTGCTGGAACGGCAGGGTTACGAGGTGAAGGGCGAGGTTGGCGCCGCCGACGTCGTTGCCTGCCGCGCGGGTGAACCGCCGGTGATCGTCGAGCTGAAACTGCGGTTTTCCCTGTCGCTGTTCCATCAGGCTGTCGCCCGGCTCAGGCTGTCCGAACAGGTTTACGTGGCGGTCGTCCGGCCCAGCGGGAGAACCGCGCGGCGCGCCCTGCGGGACAACCTGAACCTGTGCCGCCGTCTGGGGCTGGGCCTGATCACCGTCCGTCCCGACGGCCGGGCAGAGGTGCATTGCGACCCCGGCCCCTACGCCCCTCGCAAGTCTGCCAAACGCACCGCAGGGCTATTGCGCGAGTTCGACCGGCTGCAGGGCGATCCCAACTCGGGCGGTGCGACCCGTCACGGCATCGTCACGGCCTATCGCCAGGACGCGCTGCGCTGTGCCGCGCATCTGGCCGAGAACGGCGCCGCCAAGGGGGCCGACGTTGCCAGGGCAACCGGGGTCGCCCCGGCGACGCGGATCATGCGCGACAATCACTATGGCTGGTTCGAGAAGGTTGCGACCGGTGTCTACCGCCTGACCGAAGCGGGCCGGGAGGGCCTCCGGCACTGGGCCTATAGTTGGGAGCAAGACAGCTGACCGGCAGCGCAGGCCGGTCTGCAATTTTGGGGCCATGTTGTGAAAAGGCGTTGGTCGGCTTTGAGCCCATTTCTACCGATGCTGCATTTGGTACCAACGTCAGCATTGGCGATCTAAGATTACTGAGGCGCGCGACGTTACTCATCGGTTTTTAGACATGAGTTGCAACGACCATGTCGAAACGTTGTAGCTGGGGGCTGAGTCGCCAGCAAAAAAAGAAGTGGTCAATTCACCTGAGTGGAAACAGCACCGGGATGATGTCTACTTGCGGCTGCGACGCGATGCCATATGCAGCAGGGATACCTTTGAAAATGTCTGTTTCACGAAAGGCCGCCATCGCTTCCTTGCTTTCCCAGATGTAGATGCCGCCATAGGAATTGGGCTCATCAAGTTCGAGGTAGTATTTTTGAACCAGTCCCGGCATCGCCTCGAATAACGGTCGGCGTTCGTTTGCGGCGGCTAGAACGTCTTCACGGGCGAGCGAGCTTTCGAAGCGGACGAATTGAACGACATATCCCAGATTGTCCAGCGGGTAGGCTTCTTGCGCCACCGACGAAGCGGCGGCCACGGATGCGACGACGGCTGCTGCGGGGGCGGTTTTTTTCGAAAGCGTGGTCATATTACTTCTCCTGTGTGAACCGACAATCGTATATTGCTCAAACAGGAAATTTCGATCTCGACCTCACGCGCCAAATTTTTGACAGCGCAGCAACCCGTTGATATCTCTTGCTGATGCAGGAACATCGAAATACGACGGCGACTGTCCGCGCTGTCTTGAAGGCTGCCGAGGAAGTCGGCATTTCCTCCGAGACATTGTTGGATCAGGCTGGCATTCCATCCGACGTGGCCCACGACCCGGATGGCGAAGTGACGTTGGACGTCATGAAAGCTTTTTGGGAGATCGCCTATCGCGAAACCCGCAATCCCTATCTTGCGATGGACGCCGGTATTCGCGCGGTGCACGGTTCATACAAGACGATAGATTATCTGCTGCTGGCCGCCTCAACCCCCGGCGAAGGACTGGCCCGGTTTGTTGAGCATTTCCGGCTCATCAACACATGGCTCAATTTCGAGATTGGTGAAGACGATTTCGGGCATCACTTAGCGCTTAAGCCCATGATCGGGCCTGTGCCTTTTCCCGCTGTTGAGATCACTTTCACCGTGGTCACAGAGCGATTTCGACGGATGCTCGGTCCTGACTGGACACCCCGGAAAGTTGAATTTCTTCATGCACCAGCTGGCGACCCGGCCTTTTATCGCGGATATTTTCGAAGCGAGGTCAGCTTCTCCGGCGAGACAGCGCGGCTTTCTATCCGGGAGCAAGACTGGAACCGTCCACTCGCAACCGGCGATCAGGGTCTGTTTGAGGTGCTTTCGGACCACGCGTCACACCTCAATTCGATGCGTCCGCACCCCGATGATCTGGTAACGCAGGCGCAACAAGAAATCATGCGTGTATTGGGGGATGGAGAACCAGATATCAGCGCTATCGCCCAAGCGCTTGCGGTCAGCACTCGTACATTGCAAAGGCGTCTTGAGGAACGCGATATGACATTCACCCGGCTTGTCGATGAGGTGCGCGAAAATCAGGCTCGGAACCTTGTCTCGTCCGGAAGCATGTCTCTAAGCGAGATCGCTTTTTTCCTTGGTTATTCTGACCAAAGCGCGCTGACACGAGCATTTAAGCGCTGGACCGGCCAGACTCCAAAAAAATTCAGATCGGACCATGCGTAGCTGAGGATATTCAAACTCTGAAAGTGAAAAGCGGACATCGATTTGAATTGGTTGATCGGAAGTTTTGTCCCGCACAACGAACCAAAACGGTTTGGCGACGCGGTCTCTTCTGAACGTGGCTGGCACAGGCGCTTTGGGGCCTATGCCCCAGGCGACTGTCGTGAGATGAAGTCTGCCACCAGGTTCACGATCAGCGGCGACAGGGCGGGGGTGATGATGTGCCCCATGCCGTTGATGGCATGCAACTCGCTGCCGGGAATGCAGGCGGCCACTTCCTCGCCCAATTCCAGGGGAACCAGTTCGTCGTGGGTGCCGTGGATGACGAGACAGGGCAGGGTGACCGCTTGCAGCGCGGTGCGCCGGTCGCATGCGTTGGCGATGGCCAGAACCTGGCGATTCATGCCCTGATCGTCGACACCGCGGGCATAGGCGCGGGCGGCCATGGCGCGAATGTCGTCCTCGGCCATGGGATAGCCGGGGCTGCCCCACAGGCGATGCTCGTCGACCTGATCGTTAAGATACTGCTCCAGCGTGCGGGGCCGCACCAGCAGCTTTTCCGCCAGCGCCAGCATCGCCGCGCCATCTCGGCCCGCGCGTTCGGCGAAAGGGCGGCAGGTCGTCATGACCATTGTGGCGCTCAGCAAACGGTCGGGGTGGTCGATGCACAGCCGCTGCAGGATCGCGCCGCCCATCGAAATGCCGAACACATGCGCGCGGGCAATGCCAAGCGCGTCCATCAGGCCGACGACATCCGCCGCCATGTCGGTGATCCCAAAGGGTTTGGGCAGATCGCCGCCTTGCCGCAGCAGATCCAGAATCGCATCTGCTTCGCCCGGAGCTTCGGGCGCCGGACAGCGCTGGGACAGCCCGACATCGCGGTTGTCGAACAGAATCGTGCGAAAACCCGCGTCGGCAAACCCTCCGATCAGCTCGTCCGGCCAATGAACCAGTTGGCTGCCCTGGCCACGGATCAGGACCAGTGGCGTGCCATCGCCGGGGCCGCATTGTTCGACTTCCAGTGCGATACCATTCGCTTTGATCTGCATTTCGTCCCCCGTCGGCCATATCTCTGCGATCTGCTCTTGAGGCACGGCCATTCCCACCCTATGTGCGGTTGGCGCGAAGTCAAA
Organism: Ruegeria sp. YKSE079; assembly: GCF_059612845.1. Lineage (NCBI taxonomy): Bacteria > Pseudomonadati > Pseudomonadota > Alphaproteobacteria > Rhodobacterales > Roseobacteraceae > Ruegeria > Ruegeria sp. YKSE079. Next base: position 3,505 of record NZ_JBXWRJ010000027.1, read on the forward strand.
CCCGGAGCCGACGGCGCCTGTGTTCGCCATGTCGAAAAAAAATTCATCCAGCTTGTTGACAGCCGGTTTTTTCCTGCCTAGCTATTCGCCGTTAGCACTCGACGACTATGAGTGATAACGCTCCCGCCATTGAGGCGGGGGGAGGAAAAACAACCTTTGAGCCCAAGGAGCTGCAAAGATGGCATTGAAACCGCTTCATGACCGTGTGCTGGTTCGCCGCGTGGAAAGCGAAGAGAAAACCGCAGGCGGACTGATCATCCCCGACAGTGCAAAAGAAAAGCCCAGCGAAGGCGAAGTCGTCGCGACCGGCGAAGGCGCGCGCAAGGACAGCGGCGAACTGATCGCAATGGCTGTCAAAGCCGGTGACAAGATCCTGTTCGGCAAATGGTCGGGCACCGAGGTCAATGTCGGTGGCGAAGAGCTGCTGATGATGAAGGAAAGCGACATCATGGGGATCATCGAGTAAGGCGCCCGCCTCTCTGATCTTTCAACGCTTCAACACGTATTTATCTCTCAAGGAGAAAGAACATGGCTGCTAAGGACGTCAAGTTTACGACCGATGCCCGCAACAAGATGCTCAAGGGTGTCAACATTCTGGCTGACGCCGTGAAAGTGACCCTGGGCCCCAAAGGCCGCAACGTGGTGCTGGACAAGTCGTTCGGCGCACCGCGCATCACCAAGGACGGTGTTTCGGTTGCCAAGGAAATCGAACTGGAAGACAAGTTCGAAAACATGGGCGCGCAGATGGTGAAAGAAGTCGCCCAGCGCACCAATGACGAAGCCGGCGACGGCACCACCACCGCAACCGTTCTGGCCCAGGCCATCGTCAAGGAAGGCCTCAAGCAGGTTGCTGCCGGTCTGAACCCGATGGACCTCAAGCGCGGCATCGACCTGGCGACCCACAAGGTTGTCGAAGGCATCAAGGCTGCTGCCCGTGACGTCACCGACTCGGACGAAGTCGCTCAGGTCGGCACCATCTCGGCCAACGGCGAAGCCGAAATCGGCCGCCAGATCGCTGACGCGATGCAGAAGGTCGGCAACGAAGGTGTCATCACCGTCGAGGAAAACAAAGGTCTGGAAACCGAGACCGATGTCGTCGAAGGCATGCAGTTTGATCGCGGCTATCTGTCGCCCTACTTCGTGACCAACGCCGACAAGATGGTCGCCGAGCTGGAAGACTGCATGATCCTGCTGCACGAGAAGAAGCTCTCGTCGCTGCAGCCGATGGTTCCGCTGCTCGAGCAGGTGATCCAGTCGCAGAAACCGCTGCTGATCATCGCCGAGGACGTCGAAGGCGAAGCGCTGGCGACCCTGGTGGTCAACAAGCTGCGCGGCGGCCTGAAAATCGCAGCCGTCAAGGCACCGGGCTTCGGCGATCGCCGCAAGGCCATGCTGCAGGACATCGCGATCCTGACCGGCGGCCAGGTGATCTCGGAAGATCTGGGCATGAAGCTCGAGTCCGTGACCATGGACATGCTGGGCACCGCCAAGAAAATCTCGATTTCCAAGGACGAGACCACCATCGTTGACGGCGCTGGCGAGAAGGCCGAGATCGAAGCACGCGTTGCACAGATCCGCACCCAGATCGAAGAAACCACCTCTGACTACGACCGCGAAAAGCTGCAGGAACGTGTTGCCAAACTGGCAGGCGGCGTTGCCGTGATCCGCGTCGGCGGCATGACCGAAGTCGAAGTGAAAGAGCGCAAGGACCGTGTGGACGATGCTCTGAACGCAACCCGCGCGGCCGTTCAGGAAGGCGTTGTCGTGGGCGGCGGTGTCGCTCTGGTTCAGGCCGGCAAGGTTCTGATCGATCTGGAAGGTGCGAACCCCGACCAGACCGCAGGCATCAACATCGTGCGCAAGGCCATCGAAGCGCCGCTGCGCCAGATCGCCGAGAACGCAGGCGTCGACGGCGCCGTGGTTGCAGGCAAGGTGCGCGAGTCGAACGACCCGGCCTTCGGCTTCAACGCGCAGACCGAGGAATATGGCGACATGTTCTCGTTCGGCGTGATCGACCCGGCCAAGGTTGTCCGGACCGCTCTGGAAGACGCCGCATCGGTTGCCGGTCTGCTGATCACCACCGAAGCGATGGTGGCCGACAAGCCGCAGAAAGACGCACCGGCAGGTGGCGGCATGCCCGACATGGGCGGCATGGGCGGCATGATGTAAGCCGGATTTCCGCAAGGAAATTCCGCTTGGGAAGAAAGGCGATTGGCCCTAAGGCCAATCTGCCCGGAACCCGGCCAGATGTTTCGGGGTCGCCTTTGGGCGGCCCCGGTTTCGTTCAAAGGCCCGCTATGCGGGCCTGCCTTCGGCGAGGGTATTTGGGACCGGAAAGAAGCGGCACTTGCGCGAAGGTCATCTGATCGGATCCCGGCCTGAGCGTTGCGCCGCGAAAAGCGGCTGAGCGTTTGGTATTCCGGTATCAGGAGAATATCTGGAGAAAACGCCGATCCATCCCGGGGCGTTCGATACCGAACCGGCAGAAAAGTGAGTATTCAAACGGGCGCGAACGCGCTATGCGGTTGAGATGAAGCTGTTTCTCCTGACCGCTCTGACCATGGTCGCGTTTGCCGCGAACTCGATCCTCAACCGCATGGCCATCGACATCGGCGCCAGCGAGCCGGGCGGATTTGCCGTGGTCCGGGTGCTGGCAGGGGCGGTCACGCTGGCGGTTCTGGTGCATCTGAAGGTCGGCGGGCTGCCCTTGCTCTCGCGCCGACGGATTGTCGGGGCGGGGTCGCTGTCGCTTTACATGATCGGGTTTTCGACCGCCTATCTGACGCTGGATGCCGGGGTCGGGGCGCTGATCCTGTTCGGGGTGGTGCAGATCACCATGTTTGCCGCCACCACCATTTCCGGCACGCCGCCCACGGCGCGGCAGCTGGCCGGCGCGGGCATCGCCTTTGGCGGGCTGGCCTATATCCTGTGGCCAACGGGCGCGGTTCGGGTCGACCCCGGCGGGGCGGCCCTGATGATCGCCGCAGGCGTGGGCTGGGGGGCTTATTCACTGGCCGGGCGCAGCGAGCCGGATGCGCTGGCCGGGACAGGCGCCAATTTCATCATCGCCCTGCCGGTGACGGCCCTCGCCATTCTCGCGCTGGGCGGGGGCTGGGGCATGGCCCTGCCGGGGTATCTGTTGGCGATCCTGTCGGGGGCGGTGACATCCGGGCTGGGTTATGCGTTGTGGTACCGCGTCCTGCCCGGTCTGGCCGCGCCGGTCGCCGCCACCGCACAGCTGAGCGTGCCGGTGATCGCGATACTCGCGGGCGTTCTGCTGCTGGGCGAGACGCTCAGCTGGAAGCTGACCGCCGGCACGGCGCTGGTTCTGGGCGGGATTGCGCTGGCGGTAACCCGGCGTCGCGCGGGCTGAGGCTTTTCCTGCACGCCAAATAGGCTTATCTGGCTGACATGAGGTATCTGCTGCTCCTGTTCCTGTTACTGCTCTGGCCCGCGGCCCTGCGCGCCGATTGCGTCGTGCTGCTGCACGGGCTGGCACGGACCGAGACGTCGTTTGCGGTGATGGAACAGCTCTTGCTGCATCGCGGTTACGATGTGGTGCGCCCGGGATACCCCTCGACCGATCTGCCAATTCCCGAGCTGGCCAACCAGACCCTGCCTACGGCAATGGCCGAATGCGGCGACCAGACAACCCATTTCGTGGCGCATTCGATGGGTGGCATCCTGATCCGGTATTGGCTGAAGGATCACATGCCGGAAAACCTTGGCCGCGTCGTCATGCTTGGGCCGCCCAACCAGGGCAGCGAGCTGGTGGACGAACTTGGCGACTGGGAAGTGTTCGGCCTGCTGAACGGCCCCGCCGGTCTGGCACTGGGAACCGGGCCGGACAGCGTGCCCCGCCAGCTGCCGCCGGTGAATTTCGACCTGGGCGTGATCGCGGGCAGAAACTCGCTGAACCCGCTGTTTTCTTCGTTGATCGAAGGACCCGATGACGGCAAGGTCTCGATCGACAGTACCAGGGTTCAGGGTATGACCGATCATATCGTGCTGCCGGTCACCCATACCTTCATGATGAACAATCCCCGCGTGGTGGCGCAGGTGTTGCATTTCATCGAATTCGGGCGCTTCGGCCCCGAGATTTCGTGGTCCGAGGCTGTGGCCAAGGTGATCGACGACATCTGCGTCGGGCAGGATTGCACCCAGCCCAGGTCGGAGTCGACGCAATGACGGCACTGGATCTGCGGTTACAGGGCGCGCGGGTGCTGCTGCCCGATGAAGGATTGACCGAGGCAGAGCTTGGCATCGCCCAGGGTGTGATCTGCAATGACCCGGTCGGGCGATGTGTTGACCTGTCGGGATACATGATCCTGCCCGGGATCGTCGATCTGCACGGTGACGGGTTCGAACGCCACCTGGCGCCGCGCCGGGGCGCGATGAAACAGACGAACGAAGGCGTGCTGGCCGCCGAGGCCGAACTCGCGGCGAACGGGATCACCACCGCCGTTCTGGCCCAGTTCTACAGTTGGGAGGGCGGGCTGCGCGGGCCGGATTTCGCCGCCCAGGTATTCCGCGCCATCATGCAGGTCCGCGGCGAGGTTGTGACCTGCCTGATCCCGCAATTGCGGTTCGAAACCCATTTGCTGGACGATCATCCCACACTGCCCGACTACGTGGCCGACTGGAACATCCCTTATGTTGTCTTCAACGACCACCTGCCGCATGATCGGCTGGCGCAGGGGCGCAAGCCGCCGCGCCTGACCGGGCAGGCGCTGAAGGCCGGGCGCAGTCCCGAGGCCCATCTGGAACTGATGCAGGGCCTGCATGCGCGCCGCGACGAAGTTCCCGCCGCGCTGGAAACACTTTGCGCCCGCCTGGCGGGGCAGGGGGTGCGGATGGGCAGCCACGACGATGCCACCGCCGAGGGCCGCGGGCAATGGCGTGACCGGGGCGCAAGCATCGCCGAATTTCCGGAAACCCGCGAGGCCGCCGAGGCCGCCAAATCCGCCGGGGACCATGTGATCATGGGCGCGCCCAACGTGGTGCGGGGAGGCTCGCATAACGGCAATGCCAGCGCCGTAGAACTGATTGCGATGGGGCTGTGCGACGCGCTGGCCTCGGATTATCACTATCCCAGCCCGCGCCGCGCGGCGTTGATGCTGGTGGCGACAGGCGTGCTGGATTTCGCCGCTGCCTGGTCGCTGGTCTCGGACGGTCCGGCGCGGGTGTTGGGCCTGGATGACCGGGGCGCTCTGGCACCCGGAAAACGCGCCGATCTGGTTATCCTGGATGCCACCACGCGCCGCGTCGCCGCCACCCTGTCAGGCGGGCGCGTCAGCTATATGTCCGGTGATATTGCTGCACGGTTCCTGCGGTAGGCGAACCGCCATTTCTTCATCTTGAAAAATGCTCCCGCACCCCTCAGCGGGTGATCCGGTTGAAATGGCCCATCTTGCGCCCGGCCTTGACCTCGGCCTTGCCATAAAGGTGGATCGCCACGTCGCGCTCGCGGGCCAGATCCGACACCCGGTCCATATCCGCGCCGATCAGGTTCTCCATCACCACGTCCGAGTGGCGCTGGCCGTCGCCCAGTGGCCAGCCCGCGACGGCGCGGACATGCTGCTCGAACTGGTCCACCGCACAGCCGTTCTGGGTCCAGTGGCCCGAATTGTGCACGCGCGGGGCGATTTCGTTGACGATCAGACCCTGCGGCGTCACGAACAACTCGACCCCCATGACGCCGACGTAATCCAGCGCGTTCAGGATGTTGGCGGCCAGCAGCACCGCATCGGTGCGTTGCGCCGGTGACAGGCGCGCAGGCACCGTGGTGGTGTGCAGGATGCCGTCGCGATGCACGTTCTCGCCCGGATCGAAACAGGCAACCTGGCCATCCAGCCCGCGCGCGGCGATGACCGACACTTCATGGCTGAACTCCACGAACCCTTCCAGGATTGAGGGCGCGCCGGCCATGTCCGCCAGCGCGGCCTCGGCATCCTCGGGCGCACGCAGCCGGGCCTGCCCCTTGCCGTCATAGCCGAAGCGGCGGGTTTTCAGAATGGCCGGTGTACCAATTTCGGCAATCGCCGCCTGCAGATCGTCCAGATCGGCGACATCGGCAAAGGGTGCGGTCAGCAGGCCCAGATCACGCAGAAAGGATTTCTCGATCAGGCGGTCCTGACTGACACGCAGCGCCTCGCGACCGGGACGGATCGGGCGGTGCGCCTCCAGCAGATCCAGCGCTTCGGTCGGGATGTTCTCGAACTCATAGGTGATGACATCGACACTGTCGGCAAACGCCTGCAGCGCCTCCGCGTCATCATAAGGCGCGGTTGTCACCCGGTCGGCCACCTGCCCCGCGGGCGGGTTCTGACCCGGCTCGAAAATATGGGTGGTAAAGCCCAGACGCGCCGCAGCAACCGACAGCATCCGGCCCAACTGACCACCGCCCAGAATTCCGATCGTCGCACCGGGGGCGAGCATTTCCGTCATCGTCAGGTCTCCAGCCGTTTTCCAATCGCGGTCAGCGCAGACCGCAAAGCTTCATGTGCTCCGCCCGATGTCAGTGTATCCGTCATCTGCAGGCTCAAAGTGCCATCAGTTGCCAGGGCATCGCGTTCTTCCGCCAGACGCCCCGCCTTGCCCTTGTCCATCGTCGACAGAAACCCCGACACAAGTTGCGTCGTATAAAACTCCGCCGCATCCGCATCGCCGGTTTCCCGGGCCAGCCACCCTGCACCGGTTGCCATAAGGTCCAGAATTCCCGGAACCATGGCGCAGATTGCGAAATGTGCGTTCAGCGCGACCTCGTCAGCCACTTTCACCACCGGGTTTTCCGGCTCGAACAATTGTGCCAGCAGGTGGTCATTGCCGAACGCGGCCAGCGGGCAGCCTCCGGTCTGCAGGAATCCCAGCGGAATGGTCTGCACGAAATCCGAGGCCGGGGCGCACAGTCTGGCCAGTTGCCCGGCCGGCACCGCCGCCATGACCGAGACAACCTGCTGATCCGCCCGAAAGCTGAGCGGCGCAAGAACCTCCGCCGCCAGATGCGGGCGCAGGCACAGGAATACGATATCGGACCGGTCGATGACGCCTTGAGGCGTATCCACGTCGACCCCAAGCTCTTGCGCCAGCTGTGCGGAAACCGACGCGCTGCGTTCCGTCACCGCGATGTGATGCCCCCTGGCGGCCAGAAACCGCACCATGGGCGCCGCGATATGGCCGGTGCCGATGAAACCGATCCGGCTCATCCCTGCGGTTCTTCCGGGATCGAGGCCGAAAGCGCCGTGCGCCAGTCATCCAGCCGTTTGGCCAGGGCGTCATCCTGCAACGCCAGAATGCCTGCCGCCATCAGCCCGGCATTGGCTCCGCCCGCAGACCCGATCGCCATGGTCGCCACCGGAAAGCCCCTGGGCATCTGCACGATGGAATAAAGCGAGTCGACGCCCGACAGCGCACGGGTCTGAACCGGAACGCCGATCACCGGCACCCGCGTTTTCGACGCCATCATGCCCGGCAGATGCGCCGCCCCGCCCGCGCCTGCGATAATCACCTGCAACCCGCGCTCCACCGCGGTCTTGCCATACTCCCACAAGCGATCCGGGGTGCGGTGCGCCGAGACGATCCTGGTCTCATAAGCCACGCCCAACTCGTCCAGAATGTCGGCGGCTTCCTTCATCGTGGGCCAATCCGACTGGCTGCCCATGATGATCCCTACTTTGATGTCGCCCATGCACCCGGCCCCCATCTGTGGAAAGAGCGCGCACTATAGCCAAATCCGCCTATGTGGCAATGCGCCAAGACAGCCATTTTCATAGAGAATTTCCCGCTGGAGACTTCGGATGGGTGCGATCAGAACGACGCGTCGCCTGATCCGGGCATGGCGTCGTGCCCAATGCGTCCGATCCGGCATTCCGTTCGACGGGGAAAAGTTCAGGCGATGATGTCAGGCGTCAGGCGGTCTTCGATCATCGCAATGATGTCCTTCAGGCGAAGTTTCTGCTTTTTCAACCGCTTGATCGTAAGCTGATCGGCTGTTCCCTTGGCTTCCAGCGCTTCGATGGCTTCATCCAGATCGCGGTGCTGGCGGCGAAAGACCTCCAGTTCCACCTTCAGCACGTCGTCGGATTTCATCGACAGGTCCGTTGGCGCATTCATATGGCGACTCAATTCTTTTTGTTCTGCTTGGTACACACAATAGTGCGTAACAGGGAATCCGCCTAGACCTTGTGGACATCCCGGTTTCTTACCATATTCTAGACAGAGCGGTTGCCAGAACGGGACCGCCCGAACCGTCGCTTTGATGAACAAGGACGAAACAACGTGTCGAAACTTACACTTGGCTCCTATCCGCACCTGTTGGGGTTCGAGCAGTTGGAACGCCTTCTGGAACGCTCGGCCAAGGCCGGCAACGAAGGATATCCGCCCTACAACATCGAACAGACCTCGGATCATTCCTATCGGATCACGCTGGCCGTGGCCGGGTTTGCCGAAGAGGATCTGTCAATCACCATCGAGGATCGCCAACTGGTGATCCGGGGACGGCAACGCGACGACAGCGAGGGGCGCGTGTTCCTGCACCGTGGCATCGCCGCACGTCAGTTTCAGCGCATGTTCGTGCTGGCAGACGGTGTCGAGGTTGGTGAGGCGGTGATGGAAAACGGGCTGCTGCATATCGATCTGACCCGCGCCATTCCCGAAGCGGTGGTGCAGACGATCAACATCAGGAAAGGGTAAGCCATGCACACACCATTCGATTTCAAGGACAAGGACAGCCGGATCGTTTATGTCAAGGCCGTCGACGTGGCCGATCTGCCGGAAGAAGTCCGTATTCAGGCCGGTGATCTCGATCACCTCTATGCGGTTCATGACGCGAACGGTCAGCAACTGGCCCTGGTCGCCAACCGCAAGCTGGCCTTCGTACTGGCCCGCCAGAACGATCTGACGCCGGTGACGGTGCACTAAGACAACGGTCGGCCACGATTTGACGTGACATTCGCCGCCCGGACGGCGAAACATACGGACCGGCCGGGCCCGTACTCCCGCCGAGAATACTGACACAGCGAGAGAGCGGATATGAGCTGGTTCGATTTCGACTGGGTGGACGCCTTTACCGACCTGCCCTTTGGCGGCAACGGATGTGCCGTTGTCCATGGCGGCGCAGGACTGTCCCCGGAAACCTCACAAGCCTTCGTGCGCGAAACCTCTCTGGTCGAGTGCACCTTTACCGGCCCGTCCGAAATTGCAGATATCCGCGTGCGCTATTTCCTGGCCAGCCGTGAAATCCCCTTTGCCGGACATCCCACTATTGCAACCGTCGCGGCCCTGCGGTCTCGCGGGATGATTTCGGGCGATGATCTGACACTTGAAACCGGTGCGGGAATTGTGTCGATCCGACTGACCGATGACGAGATCGAGATGACGCAGGTCGCACCGAAATTCGGCGCGACTATCCCGGCTGAACTCGTGGCCGAAGGGATTGGATTGAACCCCGAGGCGATTGTCTCGCCGCCTCAGATCGTGTCCACCGGCCTGCCGTTCTGCATCACGGTGCTGCGTGACCATCAGGCGTTGCGGGCGGCAAGGCTGAACATCGACGCCCTGCGCCGCATGGCCGAAAGCCAGGGTTATTCCGGCACCGACATGATGGAGCCGTTTCTGGTCACCCTGCAGGGCGCGACCGGGCAGGGTGATACATTTTCCCGTCTTCTGATGGCACCGCCCAGCCCGCCCGAAGACCCGTTCACCGGCTCTGCCACCGGCGCGATGGCGGCCTATCTGTGGAAATACGGGCTGATGCCCAAGGACAGTTTCGTCGCCGAGCAGGGCCATGACATGGGCCGTCCCGGTCGCGCCACCGTCACCCGGGTCGGAGAACCGGACCGGATGACGGGGATCAAGGTGGCCGGATCGGGTTTTGTGCTGATGCGCGGGCAGGTCGATCTGCCCGAAGGTGAGATGTGATGCCAGAGCCTGCGATCGCGCTGTTGCCCTACGGCAATCGGCTTGGCCCCGATCTGGCGGCGCTGCCGCTGTCCGACCTGATCTGGCCGCTGGGATGCCCCGGGCGCCTGACCGGCGCCCGTGTGGGCGATCTGGCCCCGAGCGATCACCTGATCATGTATCCAAATACGATGGCCCATTTCCGGCTGCGCCGGGGAACACGGGCGCAGATCTCGTTGATGATGGGAGAACCGAGTGCGATCCACGCCAAGCACGACCGCCTGCTGCGGTTCACCTGGCGGCGGTTCTTCCGGGTCTTTACCTTTCACGAAGTCTTACTGAACAGCATCCCCAACGCTGTCTTCGTGCCTTATGGCTCGACCATGGTGCCCGACTGGCAGGACCTGAACCCTCTGAAAACCAAATCCTGTTCCCTGATCGCCTCGGCCAAGCGGGACCTGATCGGTCACCAGCTTCGCCACGAGATGATCGACTGGGTCCGCGAAACGGGGCAGGACGTGGATATCATGGGGCGCGGCTACATGCCGTTCGAGCGCAAGTCGGACGGGCTGGCGCCCTATCGGTTTTCGATCGTGATCGAGAACGTACGCGAGACCAACTATGTCTCGGAAAAACTGATCGACGCGATCCTGTGCGATACCGTGCCGATCTATTGGGGCTGTCCCAATATCGAGAGGTTCCTGGACCCGGCAGGCATGATCCTGTGCAAAAGCGCCGACGATATCCGGCAAGCAGTCGAAGCTCTGACAGTGGACGATTACGCGTCCAGATTGCCACTGCTTCAGGCAATCAAGCCCAAAGCGGCGGAACTGGGGGATTTCGAAGGCCGGGTGGCGCGGGCGCTGCGCGATCAGCTCTGATCCTGGCCAACCGTCGCCAAAATGTGCGCCTCCGGCACGCTCCTGATTCTTTCTGGTTTTCAATACCCCGGGGTGAATTGCCCGCAGGGCAAGAGGGGCAGCGCCCTTTCGTAATTCCGACATCCCCAAAAGAATACGGCCCCGCAAAGGGGGCCGTCTTGCAAGTCTGTTGCGAGGTCAGTGCCCGGCGATCAGGCCCATGCTTTCCAGTTTCAACAAAACCTGGTGTGCACAGTTGTCGACATCCACATTTTCGGTTTCGACCCGCAATTCGGGATTTTCCGGCACGTCATAGGGGTCCGAAATTCCGGTGAATTCCTTGATCTTGCCTTCGCGCGCCAGCTTGTAGAGGCCCTTGCGGTCGCGGCGTTCGCATTCTTCGATCGAGGTCGAGACATGGACTTCGCAGAAGGCGCCAAAGGCTTCGATATCTTCACGCACGGCACGGCGGGTCGTCGCATAGGGCGCGATGGGCGCGCAAATGGCGATGCCGCCGTTCTTGGTGATTTCCGAGGCGACATAGCCGATGCGGCGGATGTTGAGATCGCGGTGTTCTTTCGAGAAGCCAAGTTCCGAGCTGAGGTTCTTGCGCACGATATCGCCGTCAAGCAATGTCACCGGACGGCCCCCCATTTCCATCAACTTGACCATGAGCGCGTTGGCGATGGTGGATTTGCCGGATCCCGAAAAACCGGTGAAGAACACCGTGAAGCCCTGCTGCGAGCGCGGTGGCCGGGTCTTGCGCAGCTCGGCAACGACTTCGGGGAAGGAAAACCACTCCGGAATTTCCAGACCTTCCTGCAGGCGGCGGCGCAACTCGGTGCCCGAGATGTTCAGGATGGTGACATTGTCCTTGTCCTTGATCTCGTCATTGGGCTCGTACTGGGCGCGTTCCTGCACATAGACCATGTGTTTGAAATCGACCATCTCGATGCCGATCTCGTCCTGGTATTTGCGGAACAGGTCCTGCGCGTCATAGGGCCCATAGAAATCCTCACCGGCCGAGTTCTTGCCCGGGCCTGCGTGATCGCGGCCGACGATGAAATGGGTGCAGCCGTGATTCTTGCGGATCAGGCCGTGCCAGACCGCCTCGCGCGGGCCGGCCATGCGCATGGCAAGGTTCAGCAGGCTCATCGAGGTGGTCGAGGCCGGATATTTGTCCAGCACCGCCTCATAACAGCGCACGCGGGTGAAGTGATCGACATCGCCGGGTTTGGTCAGCCCGACGACCGGGTGGATCAGCAGGTTGGCCTGCGCTTCCTTGGCGGCGCGGAAGGTCAGTTCCTGATGCGCGCGGTGCAGCGGGTTGCGGGTCTGGAAGGCGACGATACGGCGCCAGCCCACCTTGCGGAAATAGGCCCGCAACTCGTTCGGCGTGTCGCGACGGGCCTTGAAATCATAGTGCACGGGCGGCTGAATGCCGGTGATCGGCCCGCCCAGATAGACCTTTCCGGCCACGTTGTGCAGATAGTTCACCGCCGGGTGTGCGCTGTCGTCGGCGCCGAAAACCTTGGCAGCCTCGTTCGCCTTGTCGGGCGTCCAGCGGTCTGTCACGGTCATGGTCGCCAGGATGACACCTTCCTGATCGCGCAGGGCGATGTCCTGACCCAGTTCGATCTTGTCGGCAAAGTCCTCTTTCACGTCCAGCGTGATGGGCATCGGCCAAAGGGTGCCGTCGGCCAGACGCATGTTCTCGACCACGCCATTGTAGTCTTCTTCCGACAAAAAACCCTTGAGCGGGTTGAAACCGCCATTCATCAGCAGCTCCAGATCGCAGATCTGGCGCGGGCTCAGATCCCAGCTGGTCAGGTCGGCGGCTTCGACTTTCAGCTTCTGGGCGGATTCGTAGGAAACGTACAGTTCGGGAATCGGGGCTAGGTTGCTCAACATCGTCATTTCAATACTCGTGCCACCAGGGTGGGAATTTGCATTTTCCAGCAGTTTCGAGCGGCATTTGCCCGGTTGCACGGGCGGAGTCCAGACGGTCGGCCGCAACAAAGGACGAAGTGTGTCGTTTTTCCGCCAATCAGAACGTCTTTTGCCGGCATTTGTCGATCTGTGGGAAGATTTTCGTCCAGGTGACGGATTGCGGCCCTCAAAAGGGTCATTGTTCCGGAAGCCCCAGCATCGAGGCCAATTCCGAGGCCGATTCAACTGCCAGGGCGGCAAGGGGTTCCGGAACGCCCCGCAACCTGAATTCCTGAAGTGCGAGGGGCGCCACCGCGATGCCCGCGGCCGTCAATACGTTGGCCGAGATCAGCAGCTCGGCGCCCAGCGCCTTGGTCTCGCCTTCCAGACGGCTGGCGGCATTGACGGTGTCACCGATGATGGTGCGGGGCGCATGCCCGGCCGCCCCGATCTCGCCCAGCACGAGGGTGCCGATATGCAGCCCCATCCCGATCCGGATTTCCGGCGCGTCTTCCTGTGCCAGCCGCTGATTGAACTCCTGCAGGGCGCGGCTGACGCCGATTGCCGCCTGAATACCGGCCCGCGCCGAACTGGCGGCGTCACGGGTGTCGAACACCGCCAACAGCCCGTCGCCAAGGTATTTGTCCACCACACCGCCCGCTTTCGTGATTGCGGGCACGATGGCGTCAAAGAACCGGTTCAGCAGGAAAACAACGTCATATGGCAACTGCCCCGTGGTACGGGCGGTAAACCCACGCATATCCAGAAACAACACTGCCAGTTGCCGTTCCTGCCCCTGACTGGCATGCGCGCGGTTGCGCCCACCTTCGGGCCGAAAGACGCGGAATACCGTCGCCGGGTCCATCGGGCGGATCTGGCAGGCCAGCCGCATACCGGGCGGGGCATCGATGGCGGCAAGGCTGCGCGCCTCGACCGTGCCCGGCGGATGCAGCAGGTCGGCGCCTTCCTCGACGATGACCCGGCAGGTGGTGCAGCGCCCCTTGCCGCCGCACAGGGCGGTATGCGGCACCGCGTTGGCAAGCGACATCTCCAGCAGGGTCATGCCTTTTTCCGAGCGGATTTCCGGGCCGTCCACGTATTGAATTCGCACCGAATGTCTGCGTCGCCACATCTTGCGACCCAGATGAAAGGCCAGCGCCGCCGCCAGTGCCGCCCAGAACGCCATAAGGGCGTTATCCTTGACGCTGAACATCGCCTCGAAGGCTTCGGGGCTGGGCCAGTTATAGTGTTCGATATACTGCTCGCGCAGGAACTCATCGGAAAAATCGGCCCAGATCCGCCGCCCTTCGGTCAGCAACCCGGCCAGTGCAAAACAGGGGACAAACACCGCCAATCCGATCAGATAGGGCACCATCCCCGACCACCAGCGGGTCAGCCGCAACCACATGTGCAGGCCGATGCAGCCATGCACCCAGACGATGAGCAGCAGCAGGCTCTGCATCCAGATGGCCGGACCAGGCCACATCAGCGCGATGATATAGCCCATCTCGTCATTGACGTCATAGATTTCATGGGCATAGCGCGTCTGCACAAGATGCGAGATCAGCTGTAGCGGAATCAGTAGGCCAAGAACAATCTGCAGGGCCGAACTGAACGGCATGCGCAATGTCCTGCGCCGCGCAACCGAAACCAGCGCCAGACCGGCATGGATCAGCAGTGCCGCATATAGAACGATGCTCACAAGACCGTGCCGCGACACCATTGTCCGACCGTCCTGAATGTCGTGCAGATAGTCGGTATGGAACAGGCCCAGACCGATGTTGAAAAAATGGAAAAAGGCAAAGGTGAGCAGGATCAGCCCGGTTACGATCCTGAGCCGTGTCGTCCAGTTGCCTCGCCAGAGAACACTTGCCACTTGCGCCTCCGGTTTGCTTTTCGCGCCAGGGTCAACATTGTGAGGCGCAGACCGGGATGGTCAAGCCCCACTCTCGCGATTGTCACCGGGCCAGCCCGTGCCGGGGTTTGCCCGGGGCACCGCCGGGGACGGGCCCACCAAGCTGGCGTGGTCAAGGCCAGGTTGCGAGGGAGGGCAATGAATCATGCCCTGCACGACCGCAGCAGAATTCTCCGGACCGGGCCGGAGAATTCCGGCATCCGTTCAGTCCTGTTCGGCCAGGAACCGTTCGGCATCCAGTGCCGCCATGCAGCCCATACCGGCGCTTGTCACCGCCTGACGATAGACATGGTCGGTCAGATCGCCCGCTGCAAAAACGCCGGGGATCGAGGTTTCGGTGCTGCCCGGTTTGGTCACGACATAGCCGCCCATATGGGTCTCCAGCGTGTCCTTGACCAGCTCGTTTGCGGGCGCATGGCCGATCGCCACGAACACGCCCTTGCAGGGGATTTCGGTGATCTCGTCGGTCTTGACGTTCCGGACCCGAACGCCTTCGACGCCCAGCGGCGCATCGGTGCCGATCACCTCTTCCAGCGTGTGGAACCACAGCGGCACGATCTTTTCGTTCTTCAGCAGCCGGTCCTGCAGGATCTTTTCCGCCCGCAGCTCGTCGCGGCGGTGGATCAGGGTCACCTTGCTGGCGAAATTGGTCAGGAACAGCGCCTCTTCGACGGCGGTGTTGCCGCCCCCGATCACCACGATTTCCTGCCCGCGATAGAAAAAGCCGTCACAAGTTGCGCAGGCCGACACGCCAAAGCCCTTGAACTTGTCCTCGGACGGCAGGCCCAGCCATTTCGCACGCGCGCCGGTGGCCAGAATGACCGCGTCAGCGGTATAGGTGGTGCCGCTGTCGCCCTTGGCGGTAAACGGCCGTTTGGACAGGTCCAGATCGGTGATGATGTCGCCGATGACCTCACATCCCATCGCAGCGGCATGCTCTTGCATCTTGATCATCAGATCGGGGCCCTGAACTTCGGTGAAGCCGGGATAGTTCTCGACCTCGGTTGTCGTGGTCAGCTGGCCGCCGGGCTCGATGCCCTGCACCAGTATGGGTTCCAGCATGGCCCGGCTTGCATAAACGCCGGCGGTATAGCCCGCAGGCCCCGACCCGATGATCAGAACCTTGGTGTGACGTGTCTCGGTCATGGTGCCCCCGTTTTCTGCCCGAATGAACCTGATGGTCTCGAACGAGGGATATAGCGGCGCAGGCCACGCTCTTAAAGCCCCAAGATGATCCGCCCCTGTTCCCGCAGCGCCCTCAGCCGAGGCCAAATATGTCTTTGAGATTAAAGAATGTTGCGCGGGTGCGAAATAATATTGCGCCCAACCGGGGCGCTGCTATAAGAACCGAAAAACCCAGGAGCATTTTATGGTCGCTACACGGCTGGACGAAATTGACCGCAAGATTCTTTCCGAATTGCAGGCGGACGGTCGCATGACCAATGTCGAACTCGCAAAACGTGTGGGAATATCCGCTCCGCCCTGCCTGCGCCGGGTGCGCACCCTGGAAGAGGCCGGGTATATCCGGGGCTATCACGCCGATGTCAACGCCCGTGAACTGGGGTTCGAGGTTCAGGTCTTTGCCATGGTCGGTCTGGACAGCCAGGCCGAGGTCGAACTGCGCGCCTTCGAGGAACGCTGCCGCAACTGGCCGCTGGTCCGGGAATGCCACATGCTGAACGGCGAGGTGGATTTCATCCTGAAATGCGTCTCACCCGATCTCAGCAGCTTTCAGCAATTCCTGACCGGAGAGTTGCTGACCACGCCAAACGTGGCCAGCGTCAAGACGTCGCTTGTCATTCGAGGCGCAAAGGACGAACCCGGCGTTCCGTTTGACGTCCTGGAAGAACGCCTGAACCGAAGCGCCTGATCGCGACCGCGCCCGAAGGCGAGGTCGAAGACGGCAGAAACGCCGCGATGGTCAGTGAGAAAACCCAGCTGAGAAGCAGATGCATGGCGTTTCCCCTCAGGCCGTGATCGCGTCGATTTCGCCGTCACCGGCACGCGGAAATGCCAGGGGGCCGAAATCGCTGAGCGTGTGAATGTGCTCGAACAGGCTCAGGTACAGCTCACGCAATGTCTGACCCAGAATGCGTACGGCATTGATGCCGGGGTGATAGGTCTCGAACTGGATGCCGTCGACATTGATCACCGCGTGTTTCTTCAGGCAGATGTGAAACAGCTCGACCGGGGTGGGCGGAATGGTTTCCACCACGCTCATGCCGTCCACGAATTCCTGCACCGGCGTCAGCATCGGGGACCCGCTGGACAGGTGGCGCAGATGCGCGGGCGTGGCCAGAATGCGCGCCGCCGGCCCGGCAATGACCCCCGACATCGGTTTCTGGATGCCGAACGTGTCGGCCATGAACCGGGTCAACGGATGGGTCCGCCCCCGCGCGTCGGGACGCCCCGGCAGCAAGGTGATGGAGCCTTTCCACAAGACTTCCTGCGAGCCGTCCTGAGTGGCGACGTGATCTCCGGGCAGCAGGTCCTCGATGGCCATCGGCCCCTGATCGGTCTCGATCAGCGATCCGCGCGAAAAGGCGCAGAACGCATCCTCGAACAGCGGCAGGGCCGGTGCGATATGGCGTTTCTGGATGATGTCACCGTTGGCGGCCTTGGCGCAGACCTCGTAACGCCTGAGTTGCGGCCGGTTCTGACCGCGCAGCGCAGCCGGGTCCTGCAGCAGCGCAGATGTTTCAACAGCATTGCGCGCCGCTCGCGTTAACGAATATGGAATAGACATTCGTATTCCGTCCCCTTCATTCCTGCCATATTTTGGGCAGCCCCCTCAGACGGCCTTGAATTGGCATACAGGTTTAATGTCCTGAAACGGTCGCAATAACCGCGCTCGATGCAGCGGCAATGGCCTAAAAAGCGAGCGATTTGATGCTCAACTTTGGTCAAAACGATGACCCCCCAAAACAGAACTCATAACAAGCAGGCAAAAAAGCCCACCACACTCACACGCCCCGGAACACCGCGCACAGTTGCGGTTCAGATCCACATCGGCCCAGGGCGCTTGCCGATACGGACGATCCAAAAGGCCGGCAGCTTGGCCTTCCGGAGATATCTCACACTCACTCACATTCGAGTGATGTTGTCTGAACGACCCGATTTCAGCTTCCAGGGCATTGGCAGCACGTGATCCCTGGCAGTTGCGATCACCGACCTGATAAAGCGTGAACCGGTTTTCATTCTTCCCCTTCCTTCAGCGGGCTTTGCACCCGTCCAGCTTGGATAATTCCAAAATGAAATGGTTTTGCGGCGCCCTTAGGGCCGATCCGGGAAAAAAAGAGGACAAATTTGCGCGTCTTGCGGACTCCTTTCCTGTCTGCGCCAGATTTCGACTGTGCGTGCAACGCACTTAACCGGTTGAGGTCAGGTGCATTTCCACAGCTGATTCACAGGAAATTAGATACAAATTTTTGGGCGGGATCGTGGCGGTTTTGCCTTAATTTGGCCGCAAAGCCTCAAAGTCGTATCGCCGATATCAACCGGCCATAGTCGACTTCGCCCGCATGTGTGGCCCGGCGATAGGAATAAAACCGGTCAGGGTCGGAATAGGTGCAATGCCGGGTCCATTCCGCGGCCCCGATTCCGGCCTGCCGCAGCCGGTGCAGCCCATAGGCGGGCAGGTCGAACAGCATCCGGTCGCCATTGCCGTTGGCAAAGAACCGGGTGTTGTCCATGTCCTCCATCAGGAAATCGTCCAGGAACTCCGGCCCTACCTCATAGGCGTTCTGCGAGATCGTGGGACCGATTGCCGCAACCGTGTTTTCGCGCCGCGCACCCAGCGATTCCATCGCATCCAGCGTGGCCTCCAGCACTCCGCCCAACGCGCCGCGCCATCCGGCATGGGCGGCCCCGATGACACCGGCCTTGTGATCGGCAAACAGCACGGGCTGGCAATCGGCGGTCAGGATGGTCAGCGCCAGCCCGGGCACCGCCGTCACCAGCGCATCGGCCTTGGGCCGTTCGTCCAGCGGCTCTGTCACGATCACCACATCGGCGGAATGCACCTGATACACACCGACCAGATCGGTGGCCGTCACCTTCATGGCGTCCGCCACGCGGGTGCGGTTCAGGGCCACGGCGTCGTTCAGGTCCGTTGATCCGACACCGCAGTTCAGCCCCGAGAATATGCCCGAAGACGCCCCGCCGCGGCGGCTGAAGAAACCGTGGTGTGCCGGGGTCAAAAGGTCTGACGTCAGTATTTCCAGCGTCATGGGTCCAATCCGGGTGGTGGTGAGGATGACGCAGGATAAAGCGCCATTGTCTTGAACAGGTTTCCCATTTCCTCGGGGTGCGTCAACCTGCGATGCGCGGCAATCAGCGCATTCAGGTCATTTTCTGCCTTTCCCTGCGCCAAGGCCTGTGCGCGGGCGGTGATGCCGAGGCGTTCCAGAAACACGCCTTGGGTGGTCAACCGGCTATGCGCGCAACCCGTGGCGCGGGCGGCCTCCGCCAGCACCTCGAAATCCACATGCGCGGTCAGATCCGCCTGTCCCGGATCGGCCAGCGGATCGGCGCGGTCATGCGCGCGCAGGGCCTGAAACGTATCTCCCAGCGACCGCCAGTCGCCATAATCGATTACCAACGCCGCGCCGCCATGGCGCGCTATGCGCCCGGCAACGGCGGCAATAACCGGCGCGGCGGCAGGGCACAGCTCGACCAGATCGCCCTCGCGCGTGTCACCCAGCCGGTAATCCAGCGCGGCCTGTTGCGCCTGCGCGCCCAGACCAAAGGCCAGCCTGCCGTCCCTTTCGCCAACCAGCCGCTCGCGCCAGCCGGCGCCGTCGCGGAGGAACTGCCGCACCGGCAGGGCGTCAAAGAACTCGTTGGCGACCAGAAACAACGGTGCATCCGGCAGGTCTTCGACCTTGTCCAGCCAGCGCGGGCTGGCCTTGGTCAGGGTGTCGGCCTGAACCTGTCGCAGCGCTCGGGACGCTTCCACCAGAACCACGCGGGCCGCCTCGTGAAAGCCGGGAACGCCGCGCGTCGTGCGCAGGATATCGGCCATCAACGTCCCGCGTCCGGGGCCAAGCTCGGCCAGCGTGAAGGGGGCGGGGCTCCCCTGATCCAGCCAGCTTTGCGCCAGCGCCAGCCCCACCAGTTCGCCGAACATCTGGCTGATCTCGGGCGCGGTGGTGAAATCGCCCTCTGCGCCAAGCGGGTCGCGGGTAGAGTAATAGCCGTGCATGGGGTGCAAAAGGCATTCGGCCATGTAATCCGCGACCGTCATCGGCCCATCCTGCCGGATGCGCCCGATCAGTATGTCGCGCAGGCTCATGCCCGCGCCCGCCTGGCCCGCCAGACGAACCACAGGCCAACGGCGATCATCGGCAGCGACAGCACCTGTCCCATTGTCAGGCCATAGCCGCCGACCTGCCACGCCAGCCCCAGCGGATTGCCGTCCGAGACGAATTGCGCATCCGGTTGCCGAAAGAACTCGACGACAAAGCGCGACAGGCCATAGCCCGCCAGAAACACGCCCAGAATCAGGCCCGGTTGCCGGAACCCGCCACGCCGGTAGACCAGCCACAGCAACAACGCGCCCAGCAGCAGCCCTTCCAGCCCCGCTTCGTAAAGCTGCGAGGGGTGGCGCGCGCAAACCCCTTCGACCTCCGGGCAATACTGCGCCATCTCACCGGGAAAGATCACCGCCCAGGGTACATCGCTTGGCCGCCCCCACAATTCGGCATTGACGAAATTCGCCAGCCGCCCCAACAGCAATCCGGGCGGCACCGTGTGGGCGACCAGATCGGCCAGCGGCAGGGTCGGGATCCGGTGTTTTCGGGCAAACAGAAACGCGGCGACGATCACGCCCAGCATGCCGCCATGAAACGCCATGCCGCCTTGCCAGACTTTCAGGATGTCGGCCGGGTTCTGCAGGTAATATCCCGGCTGATAGAACAGGACGAATCCCAGCCGTCCGCCCAGAATGACGCCCAGAATGATCCAGGTCAGCAGGTCCTCCAGCTGCCGTGCGCTCATCAGTGGCGCCTGATCCGGCCACAGGGCGGGACGGCGCAATGCCGTCAGCGCCATGCGCCACGCGATCAGAATACCCGCGATATAGGCCAGCGCATACCAGCGCAGCGCGAACTCCATCCCGAAGATCGAGATCGAGAACAGTTCGGGCGAAAGGTCGGGAAAGGGGATCACTGCCTGCATGTGCGTCTCATTGCCCGTGGTTTGAGGGGCAAGTCAACCTTGAGCCTGCCGCGCTTGTGACCCATATAGAGGACAACCGCGACACGGGAGTAAAGACATGCAGACCCGCAACAAGATTCTTGACGACATTTCCCAACTGATGACCAACGCCATGGGCGTGGCCCAGGGCGCGCGGGAAGAGGCCGAGACCGCGATGAAATCGATGATGGACCGTTGGCTCGCCGACCGCGACTTTGTGACCCGCGAGGAATTCGATGCGGTGCGCGCGATGGCCCAGAAGGCGCGCGAAGAAAACGCCGCGCTGCAAAAGCGCATCGCCGCGCTCGAGGCCAAACAGGGCGACTGATCGCCGCTGACGCCGAAATTTCGGGAATAAACAACCATTCCGAGCAACCCGCCGGGGCTGCGCGGTGAGGTGTATTCTGCCGTTCCGCTTGCTTAATGCAAGAAAAAGCTGCATCAAACGTCGATATTTTGATCGCCGTTGCCGTCTGTCCACAACTTATTGCTGTTATCCCCAAAAATGGGGGTTGTCAGGAAAGCAACCACATCGCACCATATCTTGTACAGACCCAAGGCTGACGCCCGGTTTGTAGAGCAGGCAACTAGCGCTGGGGCGCTGCCAGCCCCAAACCGCTAGAGATCAGTGAGGTGTAACATGGCCCTTTCCGAGCAGTATCTGGAAGAAGACATCCATCCGATCGACATCGTCGAACATCTGGCCGAACATCACGAATGGGATTTCGACCGCATCGGGGACGATCAGATCGCCATGGCGGTCGAAGGCCAGTGGCGCACTTATTCGATCACCCTGGCCTGGTCCGGTTTTGACGAGACGCTGCGCATGGTGTGCTCGTTCGAGATGGAGCCGCCGGAAGAGCGCATTCCGCAGCTCTACGAATTGCTCAACGCAATGAACGATCAATGCTGGGCCGGCGCCTTTACCTATTGGGGCGGGCAAAAGCTGATGGTCTATCGCTATGGTCTGGTTCTTGCGGGCGGCCAGACGGCCAGCCCCGAACAGATCGACACCATGATCACCGCCGCCGTGCTGAGCGCCGAGCGCTATTACCCGGCGATCCAGCTGGTGACCTGGGGCAACCGCAGCTCTGCCGATGCGATGCAAGTCGCCATTGCAGAGGCCTACGGTCGCGCGTAAACCTGCGCCCCGAACCTTAACACGGGGGAGGGGCTTTTCATGGACATGGAACGTGTTGCCGAACAGGGGCTGGTGCTTCTGGGATGCGGCAAGATGGGGTCGGCGATGCTGGCCGGGTGGCTGGAACACGGGCTTCCGGCCGCGTCGGTCTGGGTGATCGATCCGTATCCGTCCGACTGGCTCAAGGCGCAGGGCGTCAACATCAACGCCCCGCTGCCCGAAGCGCCCGCCGTGGTGCTGGTGGCGGTCAAGCCGCAGATGATGGGCGAAGCGCTGCCTGCGATCAAGGCGCTGGGCGGCGGGCGCACCCTGTTCGTCTCGGTCGCCGCCGGAACCTCCATCGCCACATTCGAAAAAGTTCTGGGCACGGCGACGCCCATCATCCGCGCCATGCCCAACACCCCGGCCGCCATCCGTCAGGGCATCACCGCGCTGATCGGCAATGCACACGCCTCCGAGGCCGATATGGACCAGGCCGAAAGCCTGTTGTCGGCGGTGGGCCAGACCGTTCGCCTTGACGACGAATCGCAGATGGATGCCGTTACCGGTGTCAGCGGGTCCGGCCCGGCCTATGTGTTTCACCTGATCGAAACGCTGGCCAAAGCGGGCGAGGCGCATGGCCTGCCGCACGAGCTTGCGATGAAACTGGCCAAATCCACCGTCGCCGGCGCCGGGGCGCTGGCCATGGCAGCCGACGAAGACCCCGCACAGCTGCGCATCAACGTGACCTCGCCCAACGGCACCACACAGGCCGCGCTCGAGGTGCTGATGCACCAGGAAACCGGGTTCCCCGACCTGCTGCACCGCGCGGTCAAGGCCGCAACCAACCGATCCAGGGAGCTCTCGCGTGAGTGAAATATCGTTTGACGACTTTCTGAAAGTGGATGTGCGCGTGGGCGAAATCATCCGTGCCGAACCCTTCCCCGAAGCCCGCAAACCTGCGATCAAGATGTGGATCGATTTCGGTGACGAGATCGGTGAACGCAAGACCTCGGCCCAGATCACCGCGCATTACGATCCGGCCACTCTGGTCGGCAAGCAGGTGATGGCGGTGGTCAACTTTCCCCCACGCCAGATCGGCAAGTTCATGTCCCAGGTTCTGGTGCTGGGCCTGCCGGACGAAAGCGGCGAAATCGTTCTGATCGGCCCCGACGGCAAGGTGCCGCTGGGCGGAAGGATGCACTGATGAAACTCTGGATCGCCCGCCCGATGACGCCAGCGGTCGAGGCGCGGGCGCGCGCCGAATTCGGTGCCGAGATTCGCGACGGCAATACGCCGCTCTCCGGTGACGAGATGCGCCGCGCCCTGACCGATTTCGACGTGGTGGTGCCCACGCTGGGCGATCTGTTCTCGGCCGGGGTCTTTGCCTCGGTGCCGCAACCCCGCTGCAGGCTGCTGGCCAATTTCGGCGTCGGCTACAACCACATCGACACGCAGGCGGCAAAGGCAGCGGGGATTGCCGTGACCAACACGCCGGGCGCCGTTACCGACGCCACCGCCGACATTGCCATGACGTTGCTGCTGTCCACCGCGCGCCGCGCGGGCGAGGGCGAGCGGCTGGTGCGCTCGGGTCAGTGGCAGGGCTGGCACCCGACCCAGATGCTGGGCCATCACGTCACCGGCAAGCGCGTCGGCATCGTCGGCATGGGCCGCATCGGACAGGCCATCGCCCGGCGCTGCCACTTCGGTTTCGGCATGCAGGTGGCCTATGTGGCCCGCAGCCCGAAACAGCTCGATTTCCCGGCTGATGCCGCCGCCGATCTGCCCACATTGGCGGCCTCGGTCGATTTCCTGATCGTCGCGGTCCCCGGCGGTGCCGAGACCCGGCACCTGATCGATGCCGCAATCCTGAAGGCGATGAAACCCACCGGCCTGCTCGTCAACATCGCCCGTGGCGAAGTGGTGGACGAATCCGCCCTGATCGCGGCCCTGCAAACCGGCGAGATCGCTGGCGCCGGGCTGGATGTTTACGAGTTCGAACCAACGGTCCCCGAAGCACTGCGCGCGATGGACAACGTCACCCTGCTGCCGCATCTCGGCACCGCAACCGAAGAGGTGCGCAGCAACATGGGCCACATGGCGCTCGACAATGTCGCCGCCTTCGTCGCAGGCCACGATCTGCCCAACGCGGTGAACTGAACCACATGCGCTCCCGCCCGCCGCAGGCGCATCAGGGATGCGCCACCGCCGGTTGGGCCGGGCAGCCTGCCACGGGCAGGCTGCGGTCTGATCCGTGATCAGGCCGAGGGCAGATCGCCGACCGCCTCGCGCCAGTGCCTGCGGCAGAGCGAGACATAGCTCTCGTTGCCGCCAATCTGCACCTGCGCGCCTTCGGTGATGGCGCGGCCATTTGCATCCTGCCGGATCACCATTGTCGCCTTGCGCCCGCATTTGCAGATCGTGCGCACCTCGCGCATTTCGTCGGCCAGCGCCAGCAGCGTCGCCGAGCCGGGAAACAGCCTGCCCTGGAAATCGACCCGCAGCCCGTAGGCCAGCACCGGCACATCCAGATCATCCACCGCGCGGGCCAGTTGCCAGACCTGATCCTCGGTCAGAAACTGCGCCTCGTCGACAAAAACACAGGCCACCTCGCCCTGTGCCAGCCGCGCCTCGATCATCGCAAACACATCGTCGCCCGGGCCAAAGGTGTCGGCCTCCTCGCAGATCCCGATTCGCGACGCGATTCGCCCGGCGCCCGCGCGCCCGTCGACCGCCGCCGTCATCAGATAGGTCTGCATGCCGCGCTCACGATAGTTGTGCGACGCCTGCAGCAGGACCGTCGACTTGCCGGCATTCATGGTCGAATAGTTGAAGTAGAGCTTGGCCATGCGCCGGGTCTAGACCGCCCGCGCAAAGGGGGCAAGGCGCTGTGGGCCAAAGAGTTATGCGATGATACAACGTTACACGACGCCGCCGCCACGGCAACGGGGCCTGAGCCAACGCTCGTTCGGGGATGGTCAACCCATAACCGCAACGACGACGTCATTGGCCATCATCTGACCGGAAAGGAGCGGGGCGATCAATTTTGCCCCGCCAACACTCACTACCAGCAGGAACTGCCGCCACTCACTCACAAAATCCCTCGTTTGTCTGAGGGATAGCCAAGGTATGACATTTGAATTAATACTCTGAAATGGGAAATTTCCTGACCCTTTCCCCCGGAAACAAAAAAGGGTCGGCAGAGGCAGTTATTCGATGAGGCGAAAATGGCAGATATCTGCGCCTATCTGAAGAAACACACCGAGGCGCTGGTCAAGGATGTCGGGATCGAGGCAGCCTGCGAGATCACCGGCAAATCCAAGGCGACGCTGGGCCGGTACTATTCCGACAATGCCGAACATTCCGACCGCTTCATGCCGGTGGATGCGGTCGCCAAGCTTGAGGCCAAATCCAGCTATCCGCACGTGACCTCGGCGCTGGCGGACCTCAAGAACATCACCCTGTCCTACAACGGCCGCAACTCGGACGAGCCCAGAACCGGCGGCGTGAATTCCGACGTGATCGCGCTCAGCCAGCGCTTTGCCATGCTGATGAGCGAATACCAGGAAGCGATGGAAGACGGCATCATCACCGTGAACGAGGCCAAACGCCTGCTGCGCGAAACCGTGCAACTGCAACAGGTGCTGATCGACATGAAACTGCACCTCGAAGAGGAAAGCACCTGATAGCGGGCCGGTTTGTCGCTTTTGCAGCCGACTGTCGGGGCCGCCCCGTTTCCATCGCGCCTGCCGATAGGTGACGGCTGTGCGGACAAAGCGGGCTTTCGCTGCAGATGCGCCAAGGTCCGCATTCACTAGCCGTGCAATCGAGCATAGAGGCCAGAAGCGAGATTAAGGTCCCAATCATCGCTTGGCGCGTATCGCCATTCCCCCTCTCTCCACTTGCCGTCGATCCATTGTGCGAAGAAGCATCTAACAAAGTCGGGTTTATGGCGGCAAAGAGAGCCAGACAGCCGCTCCTTCGCTTCGTCAGGAATGGTTGTAAGTGCGATGTTCACCTCTTCTGGCGGTGCGGCCTCAAATTCACCCAAATCCCATGCATCGTGACGCACTAGCCAAGGACCAAAATCGTCATTCCATCCAAACAGGTTTTCTGACATGAATTCCATGTATCCGCATTCAGACATAGCTCGGCAAACGTTCTTCAAGGCGTGTGTTGTTGGGGTAACCTCCTCATGGTGCAGCCTTAGATCGTCAACGTAATGAGAATGGCAGGCCAGCCCATCGAGAAGGTGGTCTAGATCGCTACGCTTGTATTGACCAGTCAAGGTAAGTTGATCGTTTTCTGGCTGTCTTACGCGCCAATAGTCGCCTTCAGATGCAAGCACACCTACTCGCCCTAATGCGCTGCAACTTATCTCATAATTGCTTTGTGCCAGATCGTGCAAAAGGTCAGATGCAGGAGAAACGTCTCTGAGATGCGATATCATCTCGCCACGTAGCCACAGGGCAACAGCTTGAAGAAGAAACAGTTCCTTCTCTGAGAGTTCATCGACCATTTGTTTGCCCAATTCTTTACTTAATAAATTGCTAAGCCGACCTTGGTTGATCGTGCAACATCGGTCAATGTGGGCTCAAAGCCGACACCCCCAGACCGGCTCCAACACCCAACCCGTCACCCGTGCCGTCTGACGATCACCGATCCCACCGAATACCCTGCACCGAACGAACAGATCAGGCCGATATCGCCTTCCTGCAAGTCGTCCGAATACTTGGAAAAGGCGATGATCGACCCGGCGGACGAGGTGTTGGCATAGTCCTGCAGGATATTGGGCTGTTCGCCCGGTTCCGGTTCGCGTCCCAACACTTTCTTGCCGATGAAATCGTTCATCGTCTTGTTGGCCTGATGCAGCCACAGCCGTTTCAGGTCGGTGTTCGCGATGCCCTCGGCGGCCATGTGATCGGCGATATGCTGGCTGACCAGCGGCAGCACTTCCTTGAACACTTTGCGCCCGTTCTGCATGAACTGCATGTCGCGCCGGTCCGCGACGCCGTCGGGGCGCGAGCGGCGCAGAAAGCCGTTGTTGTTGCGGATGTTGTTGGAAAACTCGGTGGCGCAGCGGGTGGACAGGATCTCGAAATGCGGCCCGCTGGCCTCGTCTTCGCGTTCGATCAGGGTCGCGGTGGCCACATCGCCAAAGATGAAATGACAATCCCGGTCGCGCCATTCCAGGTGGCCCGAGCAAATCTCGGGGTTGACCACCAGCGCCGCCCGCACCGAGCCCGAGCGCACCATGTCCGCCGCCGCCTGAATGCCAAAGGTCGCCGACGAGCAGGCCACGTTCATGTCGAACCCGAACCCCTTGATCCCCAGCGCGTTCTGTATCTCGATCGCAATCGCCGGATAGGCGCGTTCGTGGTTCGACGCCGCACAGATCACCAGATCCACATCCTCGGCGCTGCGCCCCGCCTGCGCCAGCGCCTTGCGGCAGGCATCCACCGCCATCTCGGTCATGATCCCCGGTTCGTCATCGCTGCGCTGTCGCAGGGTGGGGTGCATGATTTCGGGGTTCAGAACGCCGGCCTTGTCCATCACGTACCGGTTCTCGATTCCCGACGCCTTGACGATGAACTCCTCCGACGAATGCTGCATCGGCTCCACCCGCCCGGCAGCGATGGCCGCGGCATTTCCGGCGTTCTGCCGATCGGCATAGGCGTTGAAGGCTTCGACAAGCTCGGCGTTGGTGATCACGTTCTGGGGCGTATAGACACCGGTTCCGGTAATGGCGGGCGTGTACATGGCGGATCCTGAATGTTTTGGATTGGCTCAAAATGAAGCCGCCTCACGCGCTGATCAAGGGGAAGTGACCCAAGGGAATCCCCCCGGATCAGTGAAAAATTGCTTCATCTCTGAAATGTTTCGGTAACGGCAGGCGCCAGCCCGCCACCCGGCAGTTTTCGATGGCGGCGGCAGCTCCGCCGCCAATCCGGATCGGTGTCGCGGAATGGTACAATTCGGACAAGTGGGGGGTGAAATCGCGTACAAATCGCGCACTTCATCTGTACATCGCTGAAGCCCGGGCGCCTTGACCGC
The DNA here is from genome assembly GCF_059612845.1 of Ruegeria sp. YKSE079. Taxonomy (NCBI): domain Bacteria; kingdom Pseudomonadati; phylum Pseudomonadota; class Alphaproteobacteria; order Rhodobacterales; family Roseobacteraceae; genus Ruegeria; species Ruegeria sp. YKSE079. The sequence goes on from NZ_JBXWRJ010000027.1 coordinate 31,475, forward strand.
GGCCCGACACAAGTTTCCCCCTCCCGGTTTACGCGGCTCAGATCAGGGGAACAAACGGCACGTCACAGGCCGCAAGCGCCAGAAGGGAGGCGAAGACCACAATGGTACGCATGGCTGATTTTCCTTGTACTGCTCGTTGAAAACAGCATTGTCCCCCGCCAGCCAAAGGTCAACGGGAGAGACAGGAGCCGGCAAGTATCAGCCTTGCAGGCTGCGCACCTCGACATCCCCCTCGGCCTGCGCCTTGATCGCCAGCGCCGCGGCATTGCTGGCGGCGGCGGTGGTGAAATAGGGGATCTTGTCATACAGCGCGATCGAGCGGATGGACTTGCTGTCCTCGACCGCCTGCGCGCCCTCGGTGGTGTTCATCAACAGCTGAACCTGCCCGTCCTTGAGCATGTCGACCACGTCGGGGCGGCCCTCATAGACCTTGTTGACAACGTCGCAAGGTACCCCGTGGCCGTCCAGCCAGCTTTGCGTTCCGCGCGTGGCAACCAGTGTAAAGCCTTGTTCTACCAACACTTTCGCCGCTTCCAGCATCGCCGCTCCCTTGTCGGCATCCTTGATCGAGATAAACGCACGACCCGAGGACGGCAGCACCATGCCCGCCCCCATCTGCGCCTTGAGGAAGGCGCGCGGGAATGAGCGATCCCAGCCCATCACCTCTCCGGTCGAGCGCATTTCCGGACCCAGAATGGTATCGACACCGGGGAATCGGGCAAAGGGCAGCACGGCCTCTTTCACCGAGAACCAGGGCATGTTCGGGTCGGCCAGAGTCATCTGATCGGCGATCTTGGTGTCCTGCCCCTCCTTGTAGGGCGGGCGCATCGGGAAGTTCGACAGCGGCTCTCCCGCCATCACCCGCGCGGCGATCGAGGCGATGGCGCTGTCGGTGGCCTTGGCGACGAAGGGCACGGTGCGCGAGGCGCGGGGGTTCACCTCGATCAGATAGATTTCATCATCCTTGATTGCGAACTGTACGTTCATCAGGCCGACGACATTCAGCGCACGCGCCAGCTTGTTGGTCTGCTCCTTGATCTGCTCGATGATCTCGGGCGAGAGCGAATAGGGGGGCAGCGAGCAGGCGCTGTCGCCCGAATGAACGCCCGCCTCTTCGATATGCTGCATGATGCCGGCGACATGCACCGCCTCGCCATCGCAGAGCGCATCCACATCCAGTTCGACGGCGCCGCTGAGATAGCTGTCGAGCAGCACCGGGCTGTCGCCCGAGACCACCACCGCCTCGGCGATGTAGCGTTTCAGGTGGTCCATGTCGCGAACGATCTCCATCGCGCGACCGCCCAGTACATAGGAGGGGCGAATTACCAGCGGAAAGCCGATTTCATCTGCAATTTCAATAGCCCGCTCGTCGGTTGAGGCAATGCCGTTCTTGGGCTGTTTCAGGCTCAGCTTGTTAACCAGGTCCTGAAACCGCTCGCGGTCTTCGGCCAGGTCGATGGCGTCCGGGGTGGTGCCCAGGATCGGAATGCCCTCGGCCTCCAGCGCGTTGGCCAGTTTCAACGGGGTCTGGCCACCGAACTGGACGATGACACCGTGCAGCGTGCCGTTTTCCTGTTCCTTCGTCAGGATTTCCATCACGTGTTCAAATGTCAGCGGCTCGAAATACAGACGGTCCGAGGTATCATAGTCGGTGGACACCGTCTCGGGGTTGCAGTTGACCATGATGGTTTCATAGCCCGCATCGGTCAGCGCATAGCAGGCGTGACAGCAGCAATAGTCGAACTCGATCCCCTGACCGATCCGGTTCGGGCCGCCACCCAGAATGACCACCTTCTTGCGGTCCGACGGGCGTGCCTCGCATTCGACCTCGCCCATCATCGGGGCCTCGTAGGTCGAATACATATAGGGCGTCTGCGCTTCGAACTCGGCGGCGCAGGTGTCGATGCGCTTGAACACAGCGGTGACCCCGACCTCCTTGCGGGCCTTGCGGACTTCGGCTTCTTTCTTGCCGGTCAACTTGCCGAGGCGGGCATCGGTGAAGCCCAGCATCTTGAGCGCGCGCAACCCGGCCTCGTCGGCGGGCAGTCCTGCCTCGCGCACCTCGCGTTCGGCGTCCACGATCTCGCGAATGCGGGCCAGGAACCAGGGATCGAACTTGGTCACCGCCTGAATCTCGTCATCCGAAAGCCCGTGCCGCATCGCCTGCGCAATGGTGCGCATCCGGTCGGGGGTCTGTTGGCTGATGGCCTTGATAACGGCGGCCTTGTCGGTCACTTCCTCCCAAGGGCCCACACTCAGACCGGGAATGGAAACTTCGTCGAACCCGGTCAGGCCCGATTCCATCGAGGCCAGCGCCTTTTGCAGCGATTCGTGGATCGTCCGTCCAATGGACATCGCTTCGCCCACCGACTTCATGGCCGTGGTCAGGAACGGTTCCGCACCGGGGAATTTCTCGAAGGCGAATTTCGGAATTTTGGTGACGACATAATCGATGGTCGGCTCGAAGCTGGCGGGCGTGACCTTGGTGATGTCGTTGTCCAACTCATCGAGCGTGTATCCGACGGCCAGCTTGGCGGCGATCTTGGCAATCGGGAAACCCGTGGCCTTGGACGCCAATGCCGAAGAGCGAGACACGCGCGGGTTCATCTCGATCACGACCATCCGGCCGTCTTCGGGGTTGATCGCCCATTGTACGTTCGATCCGCCGGTTTCCACACCGATCTCGCGCAGCACGGCGATCGAGCCGTTGCGCATGATCTGGTATTCCTTGTCGGTCAGCGTCAGGGCAGGGGCCACGGTGATCGAGTCACCGGTGTGCACGCCCATTGGATCGACGTTTTCGATGGAACAGACGATGATGGCGTTGTCGGCGGTGTCGCGCACCACCTCCATCTCGTATTCCTTCCAGCCCAGCAGGCTTTCGTCGACGAGGATCTGGTTGACCGGCGAGGCATCCATGCCCGAGCGGCAATAATGTATGTAATCCTCACGGTTATAGGCGACGCCGCCGCCGGTTCCGCCCAGGGTAAAGGCCGGGCGGATGATGGCGGGAAGGCCGATGTCTTCCAACTCGTCCAGTGCCATCTGAACGCCAGCATCCAGGTCGGCTGTGCCGTTGGGTTTCTTCGGCGCGGTGACGATGGTGGCGCGGGGATTTTCCAGCCCCAGCCGGTCCATCGCCTCGCGGAACAGCTTGCGGTCTTCGGCCATCTCGATGGCCTCTCGCTTGGCGCCAATCATCTCGACGCCGAACTTTTTCAGCACGCCCATCTCTTCCAGCGCCAGTGAGGTGTTGAGACCCGTCTGCCCGCCCATCGTGGGCAACAGCGCGTCGGGGCGTTCCTTTTCGATTATCTTGGCGACGACTTCGGGCGTGATCGGTTCGATATAGGTGGCGTCGGCCAGTTCCGGATCGGTCATGATCGTGGCCGGGTTCGAGTTCACCAGGATGACCCGGTACCCTTCCTCGCGCAGCGCCTTGCAGGCCTGTGCCCCGGAGTAGTCGAACTCGCAGGCTTGCCCAATGACGATGGGGCCCGCCCCGATGATCATGATCGACTGGATGTCGGTTCTCTTCGGCATGGCCAGGTTCCTTCGGTTTTTCGCGAGTCGGCAGGCGCCCACCAAGCGCCCAAATTGTCGTGGGTTATAGGGACCGCGCGAAAAGGTGCAAGGGGGATCGGAATCTGATGCGCATTTGCCGCTTTCCCCCCTTTCGCCTGTCCCCGAAACCTCTATATCGCAGCCCACGGCAAATGGGGATGCACTTGCATATTCGTTTCGATCAGGGTCCGGCCGGTCCGGGAACGTGTTTCGACCGCCCGTCGCGCGTGATCCGCGCCGACGAACCCGCCGATGTGCCTGCAGCCCTCGCCGCTGTTGATGCCGCCCGGGCGCAGGGGGCGTGGCTGGCGGGATATGCCAGTTATGAGCTGGGCTACACACTGGAGCCGCGGCTCGCCGCGCGCATGCCGGTTGGCCGGCGGCTGCCGCTGATCTGCTTTGGTGTCTATGGTGCGCCCGGCCAATGCTCTGTAACCACAGGGGCAGGGGGGATCACCCGGTTTGCGCCGCGCTGGAACGAAGATCGGTACGGGGATGCGTTCCGCGCGGTTCACGACGCCATCGGCGCAGGTGACATCTATCAGGCGAACCTGACTTTTCCGGTCGATCTTGACCTCGAAGGGCCTGCTGTCGCGCTATATGCGGCATTGGCGCATCTCCAGCCCGTGGGACATGGCACGTTTGTCCGGCAGGAGGGATTGCCCGACCTGCTGTCGCGTTCGCCCGAGCTGTTCTTTCGCACTGATGCTCGCGGAATGATTGAAACCCGCCCCATGAAAGGCACCCAGCCGCGCAGCGCCGATCCGGCCGAGGACGCCCGCCGCCGCAACTTTTTGATCAGCGACGAAAAGAACCGGGCCGAGAACCTGATGATCGTGGACCTCTTGCGCAACGATATCAGCCGGGTGGCGGTGCCGGGGACAGTCAAGGTGCCCGAACTGTTCAGGGTCGAAACCTATGCCACCGTGCATCAGATGGTATCGCTTGTGCGGGCGCAGTTGCGCGCCGATGCCCGTTTGTCTGACATACTGAAGGCTCTCTTCCCCTGCGGTTCGATCACCGGCGCGCCAAAGATCCGCGCGATGGAAATTCTGAGCGATCTGGAACCCTGGCCGCGCGACATCTATTGCGGCACCATCGGCTGGGCCGCACCTGACGGCCGGTCCGAATTCAACGTGGCGATCCGCACGCTGATGGCCGAGGGGAACCGGGCCACGCTGAACGTTGGTGGCGGCGTCGTCTGGGACAGTACCGCAGCATCGGAATACGAGGAGGCGTTATGGAAAGCGCGCTTTGCCCGCCAACTGAGCCTGATTTCCGCCTGATCGAAACATTGGGTTATCGCTCCGGTGAAGGGTTCGCACGCCTTGATCGTCACTTTGCGCGAATGGCGCGGTCGGCGCAGGCCTTGAACATTCCATTTGACCGCTCGGCAGCAGAACTGCGGTTGCAGGCGGTGGCGGGCGACGATCCGCTGCGCTGCCGTCTGACTTTGGAGGCAGACGGTCAGTTTGGCCTGACCACCGGTGCCCTGACCGAAACCCCATCTGTCTGGCGCGTGGCGGTCGCCCCAGAGCGGCTGGACTCCGGGAATTTTTGGCTGCGGCACAAGACCACCCGGCGCGCGCTTTACGATGAGGTTCGCGCAAATCTGCGCGACGGGATCGATGAGATGATCTTTCTCAACGAACGTGGGGAAGTCTGCGAAGGTACCATCACCAATATCTTCGCGATCATGGCTGATGGCAAAATGCTGACTCCGGCGCTTTCCGCTGGTCTTTTGCCGGGAATTCTGCGTGAAGAACTGCTTGTAAAACGAGAGGTGTCCGAAGCTATACTAACTTTGAACGACTTAAGAGAAGCTCAGAGTATTCTTGCTGGCAATTCCCTGCGAGGGTTGATCAGGGTGGAAATGGCAACCTCCTGATCACTCGGCGGCGTCCCGCAGCCGATCGCGGCCAGGGTAGAGGTAGTCACGGGTGAGAGGCACCGCATCGCGCCGATGGCCAAGCTGGAACTGGAACACGGTCTGGTCCCGCTCTTCGAAAACCAGGATACAGATGGTCAGGTAAAAGCGCCACATGCGGACGAACCGCTCGTCATACATCGCGCGGACCTGATCGATATTGGCTTCGAACCGGTCCCTCCAGCAGCGCAGCGTTTTGGCGTAGTGCAGGCGCAGGCTTTCGATATCCAGGTTCCACAGGCCTGCCCGACCAATCGGCACCACCAGTTCCGACAGGGACGGTACATATCCGCCGGGGAAGATGTACTTGTTCAGCCACGGCGACTGGTTGGTCGGCGGTCCATTGCGCCCGATGGTATGGATCAACGCCACACCGTCAGGTTTCAGCAAATCGGCGACCTTGCCGAAATAGGTGTCATAGTGGGGCACGCCCACATGCTCCAGCATGCCGACCGAAACGATCCGGTCGAACTGTCCGGTCAACTCGCGATAGTCCATCAGGCGGATATCGATATGGTCCTGCATCCCGGCCTCGACCGCGCGCGCCCTGGCAGCGTCATGCTGGTTTTGCGACAGGGTCAGGCCGGTGACATGGGCGCCATGGTCCCGGGCCAAGGTCAATGCCAGCCCGCCCCAGCCGCACCCGATGTCAAGAACCCGGTGACCGGGTTCAAGGCACAGCTTGCGCGCGATATGCGCCTTTTTCGCGGCCTGAGCCTGATCCAGCGTCAGGTCCGGCGTGTCGAAATAGGCGCAGCTGTACTGCATGTCCGGGTCCAGCATCAGCCGGTAGAAATCGTCGGACAGGTCGTAGTGATGCGCCACGTTGCGTCGCGCCAGACGCAGCGTATTGCGTTGCAGGATCGGTCGCAGCAAAAACTTTGCCCGTTCGAGCCAATGATAGAATCTCGGAAGATTGCCCGCCGACAAATTGCGAATCGCAACCCTCAATACATCGTCCAGACTGCTGTCTTCGGTGGTCAGCGTGCCCTCCATCACCCCTTCGCCAAAGCCAAGCTCGGGGTTCTGGCACAATCGCCGCATCAGGTCCGGGGCATGGATCCGGAAATGGGGGCACGGGTGCGTTCCGTCACCATAGACCTCGCTGGACCCGTCTGGAAACGTCACCCGCAATGCGCCCTGAGTGACGAACCTGTTCAACACACGATCTAAAATTCTTTGCCACATCATCCTACTCTTCCCCGCTCGATGGGTGAGCGTTCTGAAACAGAAGACAAGAAATCCATATCACAGCATTGGAAATATGCACCAATTTCGTGATTTCCACCTCTTTTGGGTGACTTCCCGGTCACGATGGCGCGCGACCCTTGACTTCCCGGGCCTATCGCGGTGTATCGGCGCGACGAATTCTCCGCCCGAAGGGATATGACCGATGCACGCCTATCGCAGCCACACCTGCGCCGAACTGACTGCCGCCAATGTCGGTGACACCGTCCGCCTGTCGGGCTGGGTTCACCGCGTGCGCGACCACGGGGGCGTTTTGTTCATAGACCTGCGCGACCATTTCGGCGTAACGCAGGTTCTGTGCGACGGCGACAGCGCCGCCTTTGCCGAACTGGAAAAGGTTCGGTCCGAGTGGTGCATCCGTATCGACGGCACCGTCAAGGCGCGCGATGCGGATTTGGTGAACCCGAAGCTACCCACTGGCGAGATCGAGGTGTACGTGCGCGAATTGGAAGTGCTGGGTGCGGCGTCGGAACTGCCGCTGATGGTGTTCGGCGATCAGGAATATCCCGAGGAAACCCGCCTGCGCTATCGCTATCTGGACCTGCGCCGCGAGGCGATGCAGCGCAACATGACGCTGCGGTCCGACGTGGTCGCCTCGATGCGCCGCAGCATGTGGGATAGGGATTTCCGCGAATACCAGACCCCGATCATCACCGCGTCAAGCCCCGAGGGCGCACGCGACTTTCTGGTTCCCTCGCGTCTGCATCCCGGCAAGTTCTATGCGTTGCCGCAAGCACCGCAGCAGTTCAAGCAGCTGATCATGGTGTCAGGATTTGACCGCTATTTCCAGATCGCGCCCTGTTTTCGCGACGAAGATCCGCGCGCCGACCGCTCGCCCACCGATTTCTATCAGCTCGACCTCGAGATGTCCTTTGTCGAGCAGCAGGACGTGTTTGATACCATCGCGCCTGTACTGGCCGGTGTGTTCGAAGAATTCAGCGAGGGCCGCAAGGTGGATGCGTGGCGGGACTGGCCGCAGATTTCCTATCGCGATGCCGCGCTGTGGTACGGCACCGACAAGCCAGACCTGCGTAACCCGATCAAGATGCAGGACTGTTCCGAGCATTTCCGTGGCTCGGGTTTTGCCATCTTCGCCAAGTTGCTGGAGCAGGACGGCACCGAAATTCGAGCCATTCCCGCGCCCACTGGTGGCAGCCGCAAGTTCTGCGACCGCATGAATGCCTTTGCCCAGAAAGAAGGGCTGCCGGGGATGGGGTATATCTTCTGGCGCGATCAGGGGGAGGGCATGGAGGCCGCAGGCCCGCTGGCCAAGAATATCGGCCCCGAGCGCACTGAGGCGATCCGCCAGCAACTGGGTCTGGGCGTCGGCGACGCGGCGTTCTTCCTGGGCGGCAAGCCAAAAGCCTTTGAAAAGGTCGCTGGCAAGGCGCGTGATGTCATCGGCGAGGAACTTGGCCTGACCGAGAAAAACCGCTTTGCATTCGCCTGGATCGTCGATTTCCCGATCTACGAGCAGGACGAGGAAACCGGCAAGATCGATTTCGAGCACAACCCCTTCTCGATGCCGCAGGGGGGTATGGACGCGCTGATGGGCGATCCGCTCAAGGTGCTGGGCTATCAGTACGACCTGTCCTGCAACGGATACGAAATCCTGTCGGGCGCGATCCGGAACCACAAGCCCGAGATCATGTTCAAGGCCTTCGAGATTGCCGGATACGGCGAGGACGAGGTGCGCAAGCGGTTCGGCGGCATGGTCAACGCCTTCCAGTACGGCGCCCCCCCGCATGGCGGCTGCGCAGCAGGTATCGACCGTATCGTGATGCTGTTGGCCGATACAGTGAACATCCGCGAGGTCATCATGTTCCCGATGAACCAACGCGCCGAAGACCTGATGATGTCGGCCCCTTCGGATCCGACGTCGGATCAGTTGATGGAGCTGGGCCTGCGCGTTATCCCGCAGGATTGACACCCGAAACGCCGCCTCAAAAGGGCGGCGTCTTACTTTGAGGGACGCAATACCACACAGGGCATCGGTCTGCCTTTGGCGCCGTTGCTTGGTGTGCTAGGGAAATATCCCGCTTTCTTCTACCTCGCCGCGCTGACGATTGCGCCGGATGTCTTGTGCTGCTGCCCGTACATGCCGGTAGAGCACCAGATAGACTGCGCCAAACAGAACCAGACTGCTTGCTGCCACCTCAGATTGCCTCGCGTCGTTCCAGCCGGGTCTGCACCATCCCGGCAAGCTGCGCGGCGCAAGTGGCATAGGGCCGCCCGCGCGAGCGCGCCCGCGCTACATCCTGCGCGGCACGGGCCAGCGGCAGATCGTCCGCGGCGCGGGCGACCCCGCTGACAAATTGCGCAGCATAGTCGAGCGCCTTGGTGTCGCTGGCATCTGCCAGTATGTCCGCGATATGGGCCATGTCGTCCCGATATGCCATCAGGTCAGGGCAGATCACCTCATCCTGAATTACCTGCAGCCCAGCCGGGCGGCGATCTTCGGGCAAGTGTGACAGGATTCTTGTCTGAAACGCCGCCAGCGAGGTCAGAGGCTTGCTCAGAAACCCGTCCGCCCCAGCGGCAATCGCCAGGCCTTCGGCAAAATCGTCTCCGGATATGCCTAGAATCACTGCGACGCGCGGGGTGGTTTGCGCCATCTCCTCGATCAGGTTCAAGCCCGAACCGTCGGGCAGGCCGATATCGACGATCAGGACTGAGGGGCGATAGACCTGCAGGTGGCGGCGCGCCGATGTCAGGCAATCCGCACGTCGGATGCGGGCGCCGCTGCGCAGGCACATCAGTCGCAACGCCTCACTCGTGTATCGGCTGTCCTCGACCACCAGAACCGTCAACCCCAAAAGCGGCCGTCTGTTACCGACGGTCAGGTGCGGGACGGCAAAGGGATCCGAATCATCCATGGCGAGGCTCCTTTCAAACAGACGTCCCGACGCTAGGCAAAGGCGGCTAACACAGGGTTAATGGGCGCTTTGGCGCACTTGCCCTAGGTCGCCGCAGCCCCCATAACCGCCACAACCCGATGGATCGAGGAGGACAAGAATGATCGGTCGTTTGAATCATGTCGCCATTGCCGTGCCGGATCTGGAAGCCGCATCGGCGCAATACCGTACTGCGCTTGGCGCCAAGGTCGGCACGCCGCAGGACGAACCCGATCATGGCGTCACTGTCGTGTTCATCGAGCTGCCCAACACCAAGATCGAGCTGCTTTATCCGCTGGGCGAGGACAGCCCGATCAAAGGCTTTCTGGAAAAGAACCCCTCGGGCGGTATTCACCACGTCTGTTATGAGGTCGAGGACATCATCTCCGCCCGCGACCACCTCAAGGAGACCGGTGCGCGGGTGCTGGGATCGGGCGAGCCCAAGATCGGCGCCCACGGCAAGCCTGTACTGTTCCTGCACCCCAAGGATTTCAACGGCTGCCTGGTCGAACTGGAACAGGTCTGAGCCAGCCGCTTCGGAGGTTTCTACATGACGATCACCGCTGGCCTGGTTCTGTTTGCCGTCATCTGGTTCATGACGTTTCTCATCGTCCTGCCGATCCGTATCCGGACACAGGGCGATCTGGGCGATATTGTCCCCGGCACCCATGCGGGCGCGCCCGAGGAACATCACCTGAAGAAAAAGGCTTGGATCACCACCGGAATCACGATCGTTCTGTGGGTGATCATCGCCGGGATCATAATTTCCGGCGTGATCTCGGTGCGGGATTTCGACTGGATGAACCGGTTGCCGCCGGTCGAATGAAAACCGTGGGCGGCTACCTTTGGGACGCCGCCACACCATGATAGATGTGGGTAAAGGTTGCCGCGCCAAGGATCGGGATCAACAGGTTGATCAGCGGCACTGACAGCGGAATGGCCATCAGTGTTCCTGCGATCCAGATGGTCGCCATGTGCTGCGACCTGAGCTTGCGCGCCCCTTCCCGCCCCAGTCGCCGCATCGCCGCCAGCGTGAAATATTCCCGCCCCAGCAGAAACCCGTTCATGCCCCAGAAAATGAACGGCGCAAGCGGTGTGAACAGGGCATAAAGGATAAGCGCCAGCAAGTTTGCGACGATCAGCACGCCCAGAAAGCTCACCGTGTCGGTCAAGGCGTCGGTGAATGGAACCCCCGGCACCGCAGGCAGTCCGGGATAGTGCCTGTCCTCGACCGCCTGCGCCACTTCGTCGAGAAACATCGAGGTAATGGCCGAGGCCACCGGCACCATCAGGAACACCGACAGCACCATCATCAGCAAAAATGACGAAACGCTCGCCAGATCGTTGAGCCACGTCACCTCGCCCAAAATCGGCACGGTCACGTGCTCACCGATCAGAGTGTTGATCAGCCACAGGAACCCGGCATAGGCCCCGATCAGCAAGGCAAATGTCAGCCCGACGCCCAGCAGCAGTACCTTGCGGAATCGCGGATCGCCCAATTGCCCCAGCGCCATGAAAAACGAGTTGATGATGATCATTCCGATACCCATTCCGTGATGGCCGCAACATCGGGGCGGGGGCGTTCGGGTGGGGCTGCGCTTTCGGTGGCGATATGAACAAGGCCGGCAATGCGCTCGTTCTCGGCCAGCCCCAGCGCCTGTTGGCGGAATTCAGAGTCATGCGACGGCCAGCCCGACAACCAGTTCGCCCCCCAGCCAGCCGCCAGCGCCGCGTTGAGCAGCGACAGGCAAACCGCCCCTGTTGAATAGCTTTGCTCGATGGACGGCACCTTGTCCGATGGCTTCTGTACCTCGATCACGGCCACGGCAAGAAGGCCCTGATCAAACTGGCTGCGCGCCTTGGTGATATCTTCGGGCGACTTGCCCAGGGCCTTGCCGCGCTGTTCGACCAAACCCGCGAGCCGGGCCATCGCCCCTTTCTCTATAACCACAAAGCGCCATGGCTCCAGCTTTCCGTGATCGGGGCTACGGGCGGCTGCATTCAGCAGCGGTCGCAACTGCTCGCGTGTGGGTGCCGGGGCAATCAGAGTCTTGGCTGGGCGCGATCGGCGCGTCAGCAGAAAATCAAGGGCTGCAGGGTTTTTCAGCGTCATATGTGAAGCCTTTTTACATAAGCCCCCTGTATCTCGGTCAGGCAGGGCCGGGTTTCAAGGTTAAAAGTGCAGGGCTGGCGACATTCCTTGGTGCGGCTGGCTTGCGTTTGGTCAAAGTGCCTGCAAAATCCAGCGGGCACCATGGTCAAAGGCTTCGGGCACATTCAGTGTGCATGGGTGCCCGAGCCCAAAGCTCAGAGGAAAGGCAATTGACCGCGATGGCCAAACCGAAGCTCAAGGATCTGCCCGACCTGTCGCATTTGGCGACGCCGGGCGCCGAATTTGCCATCCGGGCAACGCCCAATGCCGCGCGCGACCGGGTGTTCTGGGAAGGTGGCACATTGCGCATATCAGTGACCTCGCCGCCCGAGGACGGCAAGGCCAACGCCGCGATTCGCGCATTGCTGGCCGCGGCTATGGGAATCGCCCCGTCGCATCTTACGCTCAAGCGCGGTCAGACCGCACGCGACAAGGTCTTTGCCTATGATCCCTGAGGAGGCGTTTCGCGGATCTGGTATACGCCCTCGGGCAAATCCAGCGCCGCCGCGAGATCGCGCACCTGTTCCGGTGACAGGGTGATCTTTTGCATCTGCTCGGTACGCGGGTCGAATTGTTCCAGCGTCACGCATTCCGCGAAATTGTTGATGACCACGTCCTCCTGCAAGGGGGCGGGGCCTTCGTCGACCAGGGTAATGACGGTTGAGTCGAATTCATGCTCGATACTAAACATGCCTGCAGACTGCCGATGGTGCGCAGGTTATGCAACCCGCCGATGCCGAATATCCGGTCTGGAACACGGTTGGGACGCAGGATAATGTGCCGTTCCGATGCATTGACTCGAAAGGCTTGCTCATGCGGCAGTTCGCCCTGCTTATGGTTTTTGTTCTCGCTGGTTGCGATGTGCCGCAGCCGGTTGCCGTGCCGCCACAACAACCCAGCCGGGTGACGCTGAACGCGCAGGCCGCACCGCGGGATTTTTACGCGGTCAGACAGGCAGTAGGAACCCAGGCGCGCGCCGAATGCCTGCGGCGGACCAGCGGCGCGAATTGCGATTTTCAGATCGGGATTGATCCCAACACGCGCGCTCAGGCCAACGCGTATCAAACTCTTGATAAGCAAGGCAGACCTGTGATCATTTTCACGCAGGCCCTGATCAACTCGGCGCGCAATGGCGATGAACTGGCCTTTGTCATGGGCCATGAAGCCGCGCATCACATCAGGGGCCACATCGCCCGCCAGAACCAGAACGCGGCGGCCGGCGCCCTTATCTTTGGGCAGCTTGCGGGCATAACTGGTGGCGGTTCGGCCTCGATCGAAGCGGCGCAACAGCTGGGGGCCGTAGTGGGCGCGCGCAGCTACTCAAAAGAGTTTGAGCTGGAGGCCGATCAGCTGGGCACAATCATCACCTACAATGCCGGATACAATCCGCTGATCGGGGTTTACTTCTTTGATCGCATTCCCGATCCCGGCGACCGGTTCCTCGGTACACATCCGCCGAATGCGCAGCGCGTCGATATCGTGCGCCGGACCGCCGCGCAGGTGGGTCTGGTGCAGTGACCAGGGTTACGCGGCTGGGCGTCATTCTGACCGATCGCGGCTCGAAATACGCTGTATCGGGTGCCGACGTCTCCAGCCGCGACGATGTGGACGCGGTGCTGGACGAATTGAAAGCCGACCGTGTCTACGCCAAGGCCACCCACAATACTTGGGCTGCGGTGCTTCCGTCCGGGGCGCTCAAGGCGGATGACGGCGAATCCGGCGCGGGTATGGTGATCTTGCGGATGATGGAACGGGCGGAACTTGAAAACCACGTGATCATCGTGACGCGCTGGTATGGCGGCAAAAAGCTGGGCGGCGACCGGTTCCGCCGGGTTCAGGACGCCACCCGCGCCTATCTGGATCACGTCGGATCCGAACCTTGACCTGTATCAAGGGCGATAACTGCGTCAGCGTCTAATCTCCGTGCCACGCGCGACAGAAAGGACACGCCATGTCTGATCGAGACAAGTTCCGAAAACATGCCGAATTGGTGGACAGGATGGCCGCCGTGCAGGGCATCGACCTGCAGGAAGCCGCCATTCAGGGCAAGTTGAGCATCGACGACATTTCTGACGTCGTCCTGCGGTGCAGCGACTGCCCCAATCCAGAACACTGCACGAAACTGCTGGCCGAGTTGAGCCAGTTGGACCACGTGCCGGAATATTGTCGCAACAAGGACCTGTTCAAGGATCTGAAATCCTGACCCCGGATGCCAATGCCCAAGCTCGGAAAAATCATGACCCATCTTCGCCTCGTTATGCGGATGGGACGGGCGACGGGAACCGATATCGTCGAGGCGCATAACGAAGGACGGCTCAGTCAAGCGGATTGGGCGGCAATGGTCACAACCTGCCGTGCCTGCGAATCAGTGGGCCGGTGTCAGCACTTGCTGGACGAACACGATCAGCTGGACGGTGCCCCGGAAACCTGCCCCAACCGCACCCGGTTATGGGCGCTGAGGCAGCAGCAGACAGAGGAAGAATGATGGCCCAGATTCCGCTTGGCGACATCGAGAAACATTTTTGGCTCACCCGATCCGTGGCGCGCTGCATGGGGCTGTCTCTGTCCGAGGCTATGGCAGAGGGCCGCATGAGCGAACAGGGCTACGCCGAACTGGTCACGCGCTGCCGCGCCGCCCACTGTCAGGCCGCATGCGAGCACTGGCTGGCCGCGCAACAATGCCGGGCGCAAGCGGCTCCCGATTTTTGCGCCAATGCCGAAACTCTCGACAATTTGCGGTGATCAGAGCTTGGAGTGCGAGCCGTCACACAGCGGCTTCTTTCCAGAATGCTTGCACCCGCAGAAGAACACTTTCTTGTCGGCCTCGGCTGTAAATTTCACCGGCGAAAAGCCTGTGTCCTTGTGCGACCCATCGCAAAACGGCTGTTTCTTGGACCGCCCGCAGGCGCACCAGAAATAGGTTTTGCCTTCGGTAACTTCGATCGGAAAAGGCCCTTTTTGTGCAATCTGGGGCGCGTCTGACATGTGGCTCTCCCTGCTGGCTGACACCTCATGTTGAGAATAGCGGGCGTTTTGGGAATTGGTAGGGGGTGTCGACGGCAACCTTCCGCCAGCGCCGGGGGCGCAAAGAATCCCGTGATTGCAATGTGGTAATGCCGCTCCTATCCTGATCGCACGCCCAAAGCGCTTTTGGGAATAAAAGTTGTCGACAAAAAAGGATTGAAGGACATGAAACTGAAACTCGCGGCCCTTTGTGCAATCACCGTCGTTCTGACCGCCTGCTCGCAGCAGGAAGAGCCGACACCGGTCTATGTCCAGCCTAGCTATGACAAGTATGGCGCACCCAGCTGCTCGGCAGGTTATCAGCTGGCAACCACCGAAGCTGGTGAAACCGTCTGCGCACCTGTAACGCAATAACTTCCCAAGTGGGCGGTCCATAAGGGCCGCCCCTTTTCACGCCCGAAACGCCTAGTTGGCGGTGGCGCGTTTCAGCGCATCCGCTATCTGCGCCGTCGGAACGCCGATGCTGACGGGGGGATCATTCGCGGCGACGCCGGACAAAACCCCGATCACCATCATCTCCCCGTCTATCTCGACCAGCAGGGGCGCACCGGAATCCCCGGACATCGCCGCACATCTCTGCAACAGAAGGCTGTCCTGCGACCGTGGTTCACCGCAGTTCCACTCGACGCTCAGCACGTGCGGCCTGAGACCGGCATAACCTGCCATCAGAAATCCACCTACCGCCAGGCTGCTCTGCTTCTGTTCCTCTATGCCCAGAACCCCCGTTCGCGCGCCTATCGGGTCTTTCAGCACCAGCAGGGCCCAGTCCGAGGCCAGCGGAACCTTGAACGCGCGGCTGGTGGTGTCGATGACCGATGGCAGGACGAACCGTTCGACCTCGCTCACCGCCAGAGCCTCGCCGCGCTGATATCCGGCAGCAAAGCGAATGCTTTGCGGCGGTATCCACGTCTTTCGCGCGTGGTTGAACAGACAATGCGCCGCCGTCAGCACGACACGCTCGGCCACCAACGTGCCGGTGCAATGGCTGCGCACCTGAATGCTGGCGAAATTTACCCGCCCGATGGCACGCCATGGCGGTTGGGCGGCATCGACCACCTGACGCCCACGGATCGCCTCGCATCCCTGATCCAGTTTGTCCCCTGCCTGACAGATCGCATCCAGCCCGGGCCGGAACAGCCCTTCGGCCCGCGCCACCGGTGGCAAAAAGCTTGCCGCTAGTCCTAGCGCAGCAAAAGTAAACAGTCGTCGGATCGCCATGCCGGCAGCTTCGCCACGCACGGATGCAAATGGCAACCCCGCCCGTTGCATCCAAAGCCCTCTCGCGCCAAAGTGACCGCGCGGAGGGTCGATGCGGCAATTCATTGAACATACGAAAAACCGGACAGTCTGGAGCTGGTACGGCCTGGTCGCCACATGGCGCAGCGAATACTCCTTTCGTTCATGGATCTGGGCCAACCTGATCTCGGCGGCGCTGGCGTTCTATTTGCCGATCACTACCGGTGAACGCGCGCTGATCCTGGCGCTGGGTGTTCTGGTTCTGGCCGCCGAGCTGTTCAACACGGCGATCGAACGGGCGGTGGATCACACGTCGACCGATCACCACGAACTGGCGGGGCAGGCCAAAGACGCCGCCAGCGCCGGCGTTGCCCTGACCGCGATTGCTGCGGGCGTGGCCTGGGCGGTTGTGCTGCTGGGGCTGCTATAGGCCCGCTCAGAACCCGTAATAGCGATAGCCCCGGTTGAAACTGTGACTGCGGGCCGGACGGTGTACCGGTGCGTAATACGGATAATACCCATACACGCGGCGCTTGGCGCCTTGGTAACGGCGCGGCGCATACGGTTTACTGTGATGTACGTTCGGCTTGCGCACATGCGGTTTGGGCTGCGGTGCGATGTAATAGCGGTGCACCCGGTGCTTGCTGCGGTCCTGCAGGCTGAGCGCGACGGCCCCCAGCGCAATGAACCCCGCGATAGAGTCGTCACTGTCATGGGCCGAAGCCGGGCTGGCGAGAAGGTTTGCCACCAAAGCCACCACCGCGCCGGTCGCCGCAAGTAATGCTGGTTTGAACATGAAAGCCTCCTTTTTCAGGGTCGGCGGACCACGTCAAGGATGGGGGGAGTCGGACCGAAAGGCCAATGAATTCGGGTCACGGTTTGGGGAAAGGCACAGAAGGCAAGAATAGAGAAATGCATCTCACGGACGCTATTTGGCTTCACTGTCGATTTTCACAAGAGCATCAAATGAGTGTCAATCGCCCTAAAAACCCTTTGCGAGGCGTACAACTGTCTGACGGATTGACAAAGAATCTCTCGGGGTGATCGAGGCGAAAAAAATCCATTCGTCTAGGCGACCAATTGAATACTTCCTGCTCTTCGTGAGTTTCGATGATAAGCAAGCCATGAAAGTACCATTTCGAATTCAACTTGTAACCCGTTTTTGTTGTGTAGAATGACAGGGCACGGAGTTGGGCAAAGGTACTCACATCGGAATCGATGCCATGCGCGGCGATACAATATGGGTTTCCACCAGACAATAGAATGGCTTTTACGGAGGTGACGCCGACCATCGTGACAGACCAAATCGACACAACTACCGGAAGCAAGAAAACCTTCCAAGCGTATGTTTCCAATTCACGCCCTTTGCGCTTTTGTGACAGAAGCAAAACTGAGGCGACGATAGCGGTGGTTATTGAAAGGTTGTAAATGAGCGCCAAGTTCGATCCTGCGCCGGAAAAAACTGCCAAAGCGCTGCCAAGAGAAGTCCCGACCAACCCGATCAAAAACGCTCCGCTTGAGGCAACAGCATTTGGAAAGCGCCAACCGGTCACGGCACAAATTTGAGCTAGAAAAAGTGGAACCAGAGGGGCGCAGGATAGTCCCCAATACAGGAGGTAAGCCCACGGTGCACTCCGGGGAGAGTCCACTTCCGGCAAGCTAGTTGGCAGCTGAACAAAACCCAGTGTTATCAATAAGCTGTAAAAAAGGAATTTTCGTTCAAATCTCATGCTTCTTTGCCAAAGGAAAGGATCAGGGCAAGGCAAATGTATCTACGGTGTTTTAATTACCTTGTGGATGCGGGGATTCAATATGCGGGTCAAGGTCAAGGATCGATTTAGAACGCGACAGCCGTCCCCACAAATCATACTCCCCGGCTTCGTCCACCTCGACCGTCACGATATCCCCCGGCTTCAACCCCTCGAAGCCTTCATCGATGAACAGGTTTCCGTCGATCTCGGGCGCGTCGGCCTTGGTGCGGCAGGTGGCGGCCTCGGCGTCGACCTCGTCCACGATCACCTCGATGGTCTGGCCCATCTTGGCCGCCAGCTTGGCCTCGGAAATCGCCTGCGCCTTTTCCATGAACCGCTCCCAGCGTTCCTGCTTGACCACGGCAGGCACGTGATCCGGCAGGTCATTTGACCGCGCGCCGTCCACGTTTTCGTACTGAAAACAACCCACACGGTCCAACTGAGCCTCTTCCATCCAGTCCAGCAGGGTCTGGAACTCGGCCTCGGTCTCGCCCGGATAACCCACGATGAAGGTCGAGCGCAGGGTGACGTCGGGACACACCGAGCGCCACGCGGCGATCTCGTCCAGCGTTTTCGCCGCCGCTGCGGGTCGCGCCATGCGTTTCAACACATCCGGGTGCGCGTGTTGGAACGGAATATCCAGATAGGGCAGCACGTTGCAACCCGCATCCGCCATCAAAGGGATCAACTCGCGCACATGCGGGTAGGGATAGACATAGTGCAACCGCACCCAGGCATCGAACTGTCCAAGTTCTCGCGCCAGATCGGTGATGTGGCTGCGCACCTCACGGTCCTTCCACGGGTTCACGTCATACTTGCGGTCCAGCCCATAGGCCGAGGTGTCCTGTGATATCACCAGCAATTCGCGCACGCCGTTCTCGACCAGCTTTTCAGCCTCGCGCAACACCGCATGGGCCGGCCGGCTGGCCAGACGCCCACGCATGTCGGGAATGATGCAGAACTTGCACCTGTGATTGCAGCCTTCGGAAATCTTGAGATAGCTGTAATGGCGCGGGGTCAGCTTGACGCCGCTCGCGGGCAGCAGATCGACAAACGGATTGGGATCGGGCGGCACGGCGGCATGCACCGCGTCCAGCACCTGTTCATACTGGTGCGGCCCGGTGACCGCCAGAATACGCGGATGATGCTCGCGGATATAGTCCGGCTCGGCCCCCAGGCAGCCGGTCACGATCACCTTGCCGTTTTCCACCAGTGCCTCACCGATCGCCTCCAGGCTTTCCGCCTTGGCGCTGTCGAGAAACCCGCAGGTGTTCACGATCACGGCATCGGCCCCTGCATAGTCTGGGGAAATGCCGTAACCTTCGGCGCGCAGCCGCGTCAGAATGCGCTCGCTGTCCACCAAAGCCTTGGGGCAGCCCAGCGAGACCATGCCGATTGTCGGCTGTCCCGCGCGGGGGGCGTCGGTGATCCGGGCGGCGGGCGCCAGGTCGGGGCGGAGGTTTGGCGGGTTCGTGCTCATGGCCGCGCGTATAGAGGTGAAGTGACCCCCATGCAATTGTTGCGCGCGGCCCACCGGCGCGTCATATGCTTTGCATAAGCAAAAAATGGAGCAGGGATATGCGCTGGTTGTGGCGGATCGTTTTCATCCTGATTGCAGTGGCCGGGCTGGTGATCGGCGCGCTGCTGCTGATGCCGGGAGACAAGCTGGGCAAGATCGTCTCCGATCAGATCAAGGCGCAGACCGGTCGCGATCTGACGCTGAGCAGTGATGTCGCTATATCCTTTTGGCCGGTGCTGGGCATCGAGACCGGCCCCGTGACGTTTGCCAATGCCGATTGGGCCGGTCCTGACCCGATGCTCAGCGCCAGCGCGCTGTCCGTCGGGGTCGATGCGGCTTCGTTGTTGTCCGGGCAGATCAAGATCAAGCAGATCGTGGCCAAGGATCCGGTCCTGCGGCTTGAATTCGCGGAGGGGCGGGGCAATTGGCAGTTCGGCCCGGCGCCCAGCCGAACGTCCGAGGGTGGCTCTGGCGCGCCCGATACTTCGGTTGCCCGTCAGGCGGTGACGCTGGACCAGCTTCGTCTCACCAACGCGTGGCTGGTCTATGTCGAGGATGGTGCGGCCCGCTTTGACTTCAACATGGTGGACCTGACCGCCATCTGGCCATCTGCAGAAGCGCCGCTGAGCGTGCAGGCCAGCAGGGGCGGCGTCGAAGCGGACCTGGAAATCGCGGATCTCCCGGCTTTTGGCACAGGTGCCGCGACCGCATTGAAGAGCGTTGTGACAGCACCGGGCGGCAACGCCACTTTTTCCGGATCGGCCAACATTGCTGGCGAGGTATCCGGGACGATCCGGATCAATACCTCGGACAGTACAAGGTTTCTGGCGGCACTTGGTCGGCCCGATACGCGCCTCCCCAAGGGGCTGGGGCAAGCGGTAGATGTCATCGCTCAGGCGACCTATACCCAGGATGGCCGACTGGCCCTGCGCGACCTCAACGTCAGTCTCGACCAGAACAGTTTTGCCGGCGAGGCCGATATCCTTCTCGGTGACCTGCCGCAGGTTACCGCAAGGCTCCGCACCGGCCATCTCGATCTGACGCAGATCGGCTCCGCCGGTCAGCACGCTGGCGGATCGGCAGGTGGTGGCGCGAATGGATGGTCGAAATCTACCATCGACGCATCCCCTCTGGCCTTGGCGAACGGCACGCTCCGACTCGACGCCGAGGCGATTTCGGTTTTGGACTTGAAGATGGGGCAAAGCAGTGTGGCACTGACACTCGATCGCTCGCGCGCCGTATTGAAGATGGACCCGGTCACGTTGTTTTCCGGCAAACTGACCGGCGAACTTGTTGCCAACAACCGTAACGGTCTGTCGGTCGCAGGCAAGTTGGCGGGTCGGGACATCGACGCGCAACAGGCTCTGTCAACCCTGGGCGGTATCAATCGCCTGTCGGGGTTGGCATCGACGGAGCTGGAATTTTTGGGCGAGGGCCAAAGTGAAGATCAGATCATGCGCTCGCTTTCCGGAAACGGGCGCATCGATATGGGGCGCGGGGTCATTTCAGGGATAGATCTGGACCGCTTGATGACATCCGGAACCGGGTCGGGGGGCACCACCGTATTCAACAGCCTGACGGCCAGTTACACCATTGACCAAGGAAACCTGTTCAACCGGGATCTGTTGCTGCAACTGGACAATTTTCGCGCCGATGGCGAAGGACGCGTCGGATTGGGCATGCGGGATCTTGACTATCTTTTCACCCCGGTTGCCCTGCGCGCCAATGCCGGAGAGGGGCTTGCAATTCCGGTTCGGATCGTGGGTCCCTGGGCCAACCCCGAGATCCGGCCGGATCTGAGCCAGGTGATCGAGGCCGCGACTGGCAAGAATATCAAGGATGTCGAAACACAGGCAAAGGACCAACTGCGCCAAAAGCTGAGCGAGGAACTCGACACTACCGTGACCGAAGACCAGAACATCGAGGAGTTGATCAAGGACCGGCTGGAGAACGAAACTAAAAAAGGCCTGCTCAAGCTGCTGGGTGTGGACTAGGGTGTGCTGTCTCCGTCGCGGCAGGCCACGCCCCCCCCCCCCGGGGGGTTGTTCGAACCAGAAAGAAACAGGAGGCGTCCTTGCTTCTTTCCGGTGTCAAATACCCCGGAGCGCGAAGCGGAGCCTCGCAGAAAGTTTCAGATCTTCTGATCGTACTCGCCGACGCCGGGTTCCGTGCGGATCACCGCATCGATGTCGGCAAAGATCGAGCGCATCTCATCCTCGCTTTCGCTGCTTTCGCACACGACCACAAGGTTGGGTGTGTTGGATGACGCTCGCACCAGTCCCCAACTGCCATTATCCAGGATCACGCGCGCGCCGTTGACGGTAACCACTTCCTTGATTGCACGCCCGGCAAAGGTTTCGCCAGCGCCATGCTTGGCGACCAGCTTGTCCACCAGCCGGTTGAGAATTTCGTATTTTTCGGTATCCGACGCATAGGGCGACATTGTGGGGGTCGACCACGTCTTGGGCAGCGCCTTTCGCAGATCCGACATGGATTTGCCGGGGTTGCGGTCAAGCATCTTGCAGATCTCGACCGCCACGCGCATGCCGCAGTCATAACCACGCCCCACCGGCTCCGCCAGAAAGTAGTGCCCCGATTTTTCGAACCCGGCCAGCGCGCCGATCTCTTTCACGCGCCGTTTCATGTGGCTGTGGCCGGTTTTCCAGTAATCCGCCGTCACGCCGTTTTTGCGCAGCTCGGGGTCCGAGGCGAACAGGCCGGTCGATTTCACGTCCGCCACAAAGGTCGCACCTGGATGCAGCTTTGACAGGTCGCGCGCCATGATCACGCCCACCTTATCGGCGAATATCTCTTCGCCCTCGTCGTCCACCACACCGCAACGGTCGCCGTCTCCGTCAAAGCCCAACGCCAGATCGGCGCCCGACGCTTTCACCGTGGCTGCCATGTCATGCAGCATCTCCATCGCTTCGGGATTGGGATTGTAGTGCGGAAACGTGTAATCCAGCCGGTTGTGGCTGGGCACCACCTCGACCCCCATCCGCTGGAAGATTTCGGGCGCAAAAGCCGATGCCGTGCCGTTGCCCGTGGCACAGACCACCTTGAGCGGACGCGACATGCGGAAATCGCCAACCAGATCGTCAATATAAGCCTCTTTCACGCCATCCACGAACTCATAGGACCCGCCCGAACGCGCCATGCCTTCGCCGTTCAGCACGATGTCGCGCAACTCGGTCATCTCGTCAGGGCCGTGGGTCAGGGGACGGTCAAAACCCATCTTCACCCCGGTCCAGCCGTTGGGGTTGTGGCTGGCAGTCACCATCGCCACCGCGGGCACATCCAGGTGAAATTGGGCGAAATACGCCATCGGTGACAGGGCCGGTCCGATGTCCTTGACCTGTATCCCGGCCTGGATCAGCCCGAGGATCAGCGCATTCTTGATCGCCAGAGAATAGTCGCGATAGTCGTTGCCCACCGCGATTACCGGCGCAATCCCGTGCTTGTGCATCTGAGTGCCCAGGCCAAGGCCCAGAGCGGTCATGCCCGGCAGATTGATTTCTTCGGGGTATTTCCAGCGCGCGTCATATTCGCGAAAGCCTGTCGACCTGATCATCGCGTCCCGCAGAAAACTCCAGGTGTTCGGTGTCACTTCGGTAATGGGTTTGCTCATGGGTAATC
>NZ_JBXWRJ010000028.1:0-53099 GCF_059612845.1 Ruegeria sp. YKSE079
CCGAAATACTTGGTGATCGCCGCCGTCAGCGTCGTCTTGCCGTGGTCAACGTGGCCGATCGTGCCGATGTTGACGTGCGGTTTGTTACGCTCAAACTTTTCCTTTGCCATTCCTCAGGCGCCCTTTTGTGGTTTGGGGGACCCTTGGTCCCGGTTTCCTCTGCGCGCGCGGAATATTTGGTTCAAAGGGGAAAATCAAGCGCATCCTGCAAGAAAGGCGGGCAAATGCCCCGTTTTATTCCGCCTCGGCGACCGCCTCGCCATCGACCGGTTCGGGACGCTTGTCGAACCAGCCGTTCTTGCGGTGCTCGTCGGCGAACCACTCTTCCACCCGGTCAGCCACTTTCAGAGCCAGCCCGCTCATCTGCTCTTCCTTGGTGCGGGCATTGCCCGACCCCACCAGAGCGCTTTCGCTGGTGGTATCTTCGAGAACCTGCATCTGGTGCGCCTTGGCCAGATATTCCTTCTTGCCGACGTCATAGACATTCACCAGAACGATGGCCGTGCTCTTGGGGTTATAGATCACCGGCACGCCCGGCGGCGCCAGCATGTACCCTTCGAGGCTGATGCCGATATCGTATTCCTGCGACCCTTCGTATCGGCCCAACCGGATATCGACCGCCTTCTGGATCGCATCGGTCCATTCCTTGGGCGTCGCATCGCGCGAGATCGGCCCCTGCACCGCCTTGTCCGCATAGGCATAGTTGACCCGCAACTTGAACTCGCCCAACTCTTCGGGCGCTTCATCCACCAGCGTTTCGGTACAGGCGCCAAGCAGGGTCAGGCCTGCGACAACGGTCAGGATGCGGATCATTGCGTCTTCTCGATAAGCCTCGGTTTCAACCGATGTATCGCACCCATGCCGCCCATGCCAAGCCGTATCGGCCCGATATCGCAACTTCCGGCCATCGGATCAGGAAAACTTGTAATCACGCGGGAAGCCATAGGGCGGTTTCTTGCCGACACCGGCACGTTTCGACAGCCATTGACCAAGGTCCGGCTCGTGCCGCGTCTTGTCCCCGCCCATCGACCATTTCAACCCATCGGCCCAGTTGAACGTGGTCAGATCGCTCAGCCCGCCATCCAGCTCCAGCGTCCCCTGACGACCCCGCGCCATGTTGTATTTCTGCAGCCGCACGCCCTTGCCGCGCGTCATCTCGGGCAGGTCGCCGATCGGGAAGACCAGGAACTTGCCATTCTGCGACACCACCGCCACGTGATCACCTTCGACCGGCTTGCAGATCAACGCCCGTTCGTCGTCCTTGACGTTCAGCACCTGCTTGCCCGCGCGCGTCTGCGCCACCACGTCCTCTTCGGGCACCATGAAACCGTTGCCCGCATCCGAGGCCACCAACAGCTTGCGCCCCGGCTTGTGGATCAGGATATCGACGATCTGCGCCTCGTTCGGCAGGTCCACCATCAGGCGCAGCGGCTCGCCCATGCCGCGCCCACCGGGAAGATTGGCGGCGCTGAGGGTGTAGAACCGCCCGTTCGAGGCGAACACCAGCAGCCGGTCGGTGGTTTCCGCGTGAAAGATGAAACGCGGGCCGTCGCCATCCTTGAACTTCAATTCGCGGGTCAGGTCGATATGGCCGGTCATCGCGCGGATCCAGCCCATCTGGGAACAGACGACCGTGATCGGTTCGCGGTCGATCATCGCCTCCAGCGGCACCTCCTCGACCTCGCCAGCCTCGGCAAAACGGGTACGGCGCGCACCGCCTTCATACTCCTTGCCAAAGGTCTTTTTCGTCTCTTTCAACTGTTCGGCAATACTGGCCCATTGCAGGCCTTCGTCGGCCAGCAGGTCCTCAAGCCCGGCGCGCTCCTCCATCAACGCATCCCGCTCGCGCACCAGCTCCATCTCTTCCAGGCGGCGCAGGCTGCGCAGGCGCATGTTGAGGATCGCCTCGGCCTGCACCTCCGACAACTCGCCCTCGCCCCGCGCCGGAGCGATATAGTCGGCCTCGCTGGTGGCGCGGACGTGATCAACGCCCCAGTTCTCGCGCATCAGCGCGGCCTTGGGGTCGTCGTCGTAACGGATGATATCGATCACCCGGTCGAGGTTGAGGAAGGCAACGATAAAGCCCTCCAATACTTCCAGCCGGTGGTCGATCTTGGCCATACGGTGGCGCGACCGGCGCAGCAACACCTCTTGCCGGTGATCAAGGAAGGCGCGCAGCACCTCCTTCATCGAGCAGACCTTGGGCGTCACGCCGTCGATCAGCACGTTCATGTTCAGGCTGAACCGCACCTCAAGATCCGAGTTGCGATAGAGCATGCCCATCAGCACCTCGGGGTCCACGTTCTTGGAGCGTGGCTCGAGGATCAGGCGAATATCGTCGGCGGATTCATCGCGCACATCGGCGAGGATCGGGATTTTCTTGGTCTGGATCAGTTCCGCGATCTTTTCGATCAGCTTGGATTTCTGAACCTGATAAGGAATCTCGGTGACGATGATCTGCCACTGACCCCGGCCCAGATCCTCGACTTCATATTTGCAGCGCAACCGGAACGAACCGCGCCCGGTGCGATAGGCCTGCGCGATATTCTCGGCCGGCTCGACAATGACACCACCCGTCGGAAAATCCGGCCCCGGCACATAGTTCAACAATGTGTCGTCGCGCGCATCCGGTGCCTTGATCAGATGCAGACAGGCATCACACAGCTCCGCGATGTTGTGCGGCGGGATATTCGTCGCCATCCCCACCGCGATACCGCTGGCGCCGTTGGCAAGCAGGTTGGGGAACTGTGCGGGCAGCACAACAGGTTCGGTCAGCGTGCCATCATAGTTGTCGCGGAAATCGACAGCGTCCTCGTTCAACCCTTCCAGCAGCGCTTCGGCCACGATGGTCATCCGCGCCTCGGTATAGCGCGAGGCTGCCGGGTTATCGCCGTCGATATTGCCGAAATTCCCCTGCCCGTCGACCAGCGGATAGCGGACGTTGAAATCCTGCGCCAGACGCGCCATCGCGTCATAGATCGCGGCATCGCCGTGCGGGTGATAGTTGCCCATCACGTCGCCTGAAATCTTGGCAGACTTTCGGAAACCTCCGGTTGCGCTGAGTCGCAACTCTCTCATCGCATAGAGGATTCGTCGGTGAACCGGCTTCAACCCGTCCCGCGCATCGGGCAGAGCCCGGTGCATGATGGTGGACAGCGCATAAGTCAGATAGCGCTCGCCAATCGCGCGGCGCAGCGGTTCTGCCACCTCTGACCCGCCTTCGGGGGTCTCCATATTGGGGTCGTCAACGATATCGTTCATAGATGATGTGATACGACGCAAAGACACGCTGGTAAAGCAAGCAGAGCGCATTTTGCTGGGGACAAGTCGGTCTTTTGCAACAAGGGGGAGGTAACCGGCGGATTTTCCCCGTTTTTCGACTCAGGGGTGAATTTATGCTAGGCTTTCATCCATAGACTCACTGCAAATTTTTGCTTTAACGATTTCCTGGGGGATGCGCCATGACGCGCCTGATTGTTCTGACTTTCGCCTTTCTGGGCTGGGCCTTTTATGAAATGAGCGGCGGCGCTGATTTCGAACCGCGCGGCGTGCGCGCCCCGGAACCCGAACGCGTTGCCACGGCGCGGCCTGCAGAACCAAAATCGCTGGTCTTCCCGATCAACGCCGAGGAGCTGGTCACCAAGGCGGCGCTGGGTCAGGTCAAGACCGTTCAGGCCCCACAGGACACGGAAATCACGCTCTCGGCCGAAGAATCCCGCGCACTGCTGTCGCAGGCCTCGTTCGGGGTAAATGCGAATGGCTCCCTGTTCCAGACACAAGACGCCCCCATCACCCTCGCCTCGCTGCAGGAGGGCGCGACCGGCATGCGTCAGGACGTGGCCCCATCCGAGCCTGAGATAGTTCAGCCCGCCGAACCG
Organism: Ruegeria sp. YKSE079; assembly: GCF_059612845.1. NCBI lineage: Bacteria > Pseudomonadati > Pseudomonadota > Alphaproteobacteria > Rhodobacterales > Roseobacteraceae > Ruegeria > Ruegeria sp. YKSE079. Next base: position 3,879 of record NZ_JBXWRJ010000028.1, read on the forward strand.
GCGGAACCTTCCCGAGACATTCGCGAAATCACCGGCGCGCGCGTTAACATGCGCAGCGGTCCGGGCACCATCTATCCCGTGATCTCGCGCCTCACGATCGGACACCAGGTCGAAGTGCTCGACGATTCGGGAACCGGCTGGCTGCGCCTGCGCGTGTTGCCCGAGCAACATATGGGCTGGATTTCCACCTCACTGATCAGCAAAAAGTCAAACTGACGTCAGGCGGCATTGCCCCGCAGGGAACCTCGCAATAGCTATTGGCGAAGTTCATCGTTGGGATTGCCATGCAGAAATCCATTCTCATCACGGGTTGCTCCTCTGGTATCGGTCTGGACGCGGCGCACGGCATGCGCGCAAGGGGCTGGCGGGTCTTCGCATCGTGCCGGCAACAGCGGGATTGCGACCGCCTGCGGGCGCAGGGCTTCGACAGCCCGCGAATCGACTACACCGACGCCGACAGCATCCGTACCGGGCTGCTTGAGGTGCTCGACGCCACCAGCGGCACGCTGGACGCGCTGTTCAACAACGGCGCACACGGCCTGCCCGGCGCGGTCGAGGACGTCCCGCTGGACGGTCTGCGCCACATATTCGAGACCAACGTTTTTGGCTGGCACGAGCTGACCCGGCAGGTGATCCCGGTCATGCGGGCGCAGGGGCACGGGCGAATCGTTCAGAACTCCTCGGTGCTGGGCCTCGTCGCCTTCCCGTGGCGCGGCGCCTATGTCGCCACCAAATACGCGGTCGAGGGGCTCAGCGACACGCTGCGGCTGGAATTGCGCGACACCGGCATCAAGGTGATCCTGATCGAACCCGGCCCGATCACGTCGAAACTGCGCGAGAAAGCGATCCCCGTCTTCGAACGCTTCATCGACTGGGAAAACTCCGCCCTGCGCGACAAATACGAAAACTCACTACTCAAAAGGCTTTACGAAGGGAAAGGGCCTGACCGTTTCGAACTCCCCGCCTCGGCCGTCACAGAAAAACTGGCCCACGCAGTCAGCGCGAAATATCCCCGCGCCCGTTACTACGTGACCACGCCAACATATATCGCCGGATATCTGCGCCGGGTGCTGCCGACCGGGGCGGTCGATCGCATTCTCTCCCGCGTCTGAAGCGAAATTACCGGTTCGCTTTTTGGCCCAACCCGGCTAGATCAGGCCGAACGCAACCTCAAACGCGCAAGGGGGCTTCATGGACCTTCTCATGGTGATCTTGCTTTTGGCGATGGCGGCCGTGGTCGTCGTTCTGATCCTTGGTATCGCCAATTTCGGCAAAAGCGGCGCCGACGCCGCCATGCGATCCAACAAGATGATGCGCCTGCGCATCCTGTTCCAGTTCATCGCGGTGGTTCTGATCGTGCTCTTCGTCTATCTGCGCGGACAGGGGGGATAACCGATGGTCGTCCTGAACAAGATCTACACCCGCACCGGCGACGGCGGCAAAACTGCCCTTGGCAACGGCGAACGGGTCGCGAAATACTCGGGCCGCGTTGCCGCCTATGGCACGGTGGACGAGTTGAATGCCTTTGTCGGCGTTGCCCGGCTTGAGGCCGCAGGCGACATCGACGCCGCCCTGTCGCGCATTCAGAACGACCTGTTCGATCTGGGCGCCGACCTGTGCCGCCCGGACATGGACAAGGATGCCGAGGCTGAATACCCGCCTCTGCGCATGATCCAAAGCCAGGTTGAACGGCTGGAGTCGGAAATCGACGCGATGAACACCGACCTGCAACCGCTGCGCAGTTTCATCCTGCCCGGCGGCTCGCGGCTGGCAGCCCAGCTGCATGTCTGCCGCACCGTGTCGCGGCGGGCCGAACGACTGGCGGTGGAGCTTTCGAACATGGAACCGGTGAACGAGGCCGCGGTGAAATACCTCAACCGCCTCAGCGACTGGTTTTTCGTCGCAGCGCGCGTCGCCAATAATGGTGGCAAGGACGACGTTCTTTGGGTTCCGGGTGCAAACCGCTGACGCAAAGGCGGCTTCGACACGAAACTTTGTTGCGCCTTATCGCCGCAAATTCGCGAAACGCGACGTCTCAAGACCATGACGTGACGATTTTGCTCTGTTGCGACGTGGCATGACTCGTTATCTAACGCGGCGAGAGCATTGGTGGAGTCGCAACGCGGCTTGCCGTTTTGTAAGGAGAAAACGCAGAGATGAAGGTACTTGTGCCTGTCAAGCGCGTGATTGACTACAACGTGAAGGTTCGCGTGAAAGCGGACGGAAGCGGAGTTGATCTCGCCAATGTCAAAATGTCGATGAACCCGTTCGACGAGATCGCAGTCGAAGAGGCCATCCGCCTGAAGGAAAAAGGTCAGGCTGACGAGGTCGTGGCCGTTTCGATCGGCGTCAAGCAGGCGCAGGAAACCCTGCGCACCGCGCTGGCCATGGGCGCCGACCGCGCCATTCTGGTTGTCGCCGCCGATGACGTGCACACCGATATCGAACCGCTGGCCGTCGCCAAGATCCTCGCCAAGGTTGTCGAGGAAGAGCAGCCCGGCATCGTTCTCTGCGGCAAGCAGGCCATCGACAACGACATGAACGCAACCGGGCAGATGTTGTCGGCCCTGCTGGGCTGGTCGCAGGGCACCTTTGCCTCGGAACTGGACATCGAAGGCGACAGCGCGAAAATCACCCGCGAGGTTGACGGCGGTCTGCAGACCATCAGCGTCAAGATGCCGACCATCGTGACCGTTGACCTGCGCCTGAACGAACCGCGCTATGCGTCGCTGCCCAACATCATGAAGGCCAAGAAAAAGCCGCTGGACGAGAAAACCGCCGCCGATTACGGCGTCGACGTCACGCCGCGCCTCGAGATCGTCAAGACCGAAGAGCCGCCGGCACGCGCCGCTGGCATCATCGTCGGCTCGGTGGACGAACTGGTTTCGAAACTGAAAGAAGCGGGGGCTGTGTAATGGCTGTTCTTCTCCTTGCCGAAGTCAACAATGGCGAACTGAGCGTCGACGCCACCGCCAAGGCCGTGAGTGCCGCGAAAGCTCTGGGTGACATCACCGTGCTGGCCGCTGGTGCATCAGCCGCCGCCGCGGGCGAAGCAGCCGCCAGGATCGAAGGTGTGTCCAAGGTGCTGGTTGCCGAAGACGCGTCGCTGGGCCACCGCCTGGCCGAATCCACCGCAGCCCTGATCGTGTCGCTGGCCGATGGGTACGAGCATATCGTTGCTCCTGCCACCACCGACGCCAAGAACGTGATGCCGCGCGTTGCGGCCCTGCTGGACGCGATGGTGATCTCGGATGTCTCGGGCGTGGTTGACGGCTCGACCTTCGAACGCCCGATCTATGCGGGTAACGCGATCCAGACCGTCAAGTCGTCGGACGCCAAAAAGGTTGTCACCATCCGCACCTCGACTTTCGACGCCGCTGGCGAAGGCGGCTCGGCCCCGGTCGAAACCATTTCGGTTGGCGAAAACCCCGGCCTGTCGTCCTGGGTCGAGGACAAGGTTGCTGCCAGCGACCGTCCGGAACTGACCTCGGCCGGCATCGTCGTCTCGGGCGGCCGTGGCGTTGGCTCGGAAGAAGACTTCAAACTGATCGAAGGTCTGGCCGACAAGCTGGGCGCAGCCGTTGGCGCCTCGCGCGCGGCGGTCGACTCGGGCTATGCACCGAACGACTGGCAGGTGGGTCAGACCGGCAAGGTCGTCGCCCCCAACCTCTATGTCGCAGTGGGCATCTCGGGCGCGATCCAGCACCTGGCCGGCATGAAGGACTCCAAGATCATCGTCGCGATCAACAAGGACGAAGAAGCACCGATTTTCCAGGTTGCCGATTTCGGCCTCGTCGCCGACCTGTTCCAGGCCGTCCCGGAACTGACCGAAAAGCTGGGCTGAAACGGCTCTGGCAGAAATTCAAAGGCCCGCCCAACCGGCGGGCCTTTTTCATTGCAGGTCCATCACCGCACGATACAGCCTGTCAGCGATGATCTGATGCGTTGCCGGACCGATCAAATGCTCCGCCATCGGTTGCTGCAATGTTCCGAACAGGGCATCCGCCAGTTCCTCGGAATCGCCGCAGGTACGCACCGGCACCTCGACCACCGTCGCGCAAAACCCATTCAGTTGCGCCACCATCGCCTCATCGACCAGATATGGCTCCGGCTCGTCACTGGCATCGTCCGACCTTTCATAGCGCAGCCAGAGCGAGAGTGCGGGAACTTCGATTCCGGTCAGGAAACCTCTCATCCGCTCGACCCAGCCCTCCTGAAGGTCCTGCTTTACGACTTCGAACCGTGCATCATCCTGCGCTCGCAATGTATCCAGAAGATGCCGTGTGAAATGGATCTCGGCAAAGTCGACCTCGGGGTACAAATCTCTCAGGTCTTCCGATGGCTCCAGGAACCTGTCGTTCCGGCGCGGGTGCACGCGATAAAGCCGGTTCGACAGCACCTGAACGCCCGGCAACTGGACCACGCAAAACGACGCCTCATTGATCCGCGCCCGAACGAAGGGAGTGGCGGCCAGCGCTTCGAACCCACAGCTGACAGACCCCAGGTTGACACAAGGTTGACCCAGCCGTTTTTCCAGCAAGGCGGGGAATGGCTCCTGTACAAATCGTCCAAAGGTCTCTGTTCCACCGGTACAAATCGCACAGTTCGCGCCAAATTCCCGTTTGGGCCCCCGAAAATGGAGCCCCCCCGCCTCGTATTGGCAACTCGGATCCTCCGGCGCATTCACACCCAATCTGTCAAAGCCCATGTTCATCACCCTTGTTTTCTTCACCCGACCGACACCATGACGCCGCAGGCCTTGCAAAAGTTTTAATGCGCGCATTTGAAGCAAAAGCAGTGCTTCACCCCCTCTTGCCGCCGCCCCCACCCTGCCGGTAATGTCCACGTAACCCGCGAGAAAGGCACCACAGAGATGGACATCAAAACGGTCGGAGTGATTGGCGCAGGCCAGATGGGAAACGGCATCGCGCACGTCATGGCGCTGGCCGATTACGAGGTGCTGCTGACCGATGTCAGCCAGCAGGCACTGGATCAGGCCATCGAGACGATCGAGGCAAATATGGCCCGTCAAGCCTCGCGCGGAAAAATATCCGACGACGACATGCAAGCAGCGCTAAAACGCATCAAAACCACGCTAAACCTACCCGATTTGGGCCAAACCGATCTGGTGATCGAGGCCGCGACCGAGCGCGAAGCAATCAAGCAAGCGATCTTTGAAGATCTGCAACCGCACTTGTTGCCCCATACGATCCTGACGTCGAACACCTCGTCGATTTCGATCACACGTCTGGCCAGCCGCACCGACCGGCCCGAGCGGTTCATGGGTTTCCATTTCATGAACCCGGTTCCCGTGATGCAACTGGTCGAACTGATCCGCGGCATCGCCACCGACGAACAAACCTTCAGTGCATGCAAAGCGGTGGTGGACAAGCTGGGCAAAACGGCCGCCAGCGCCGAAGATTTTCCCGCCTTCATCGTCAACCGCATCCTGATGCCGATGATCAACGAAGCGGTCTATACGCTTTACGAAGGCGTCGGCAGCGTGCAGTCCATCGACCAATCGATGAAGCTGGGCGCCAATCATCCAATGGGTCCGCTGGAACTGGCCGACTTTATCGGCCTCGATACATGCCTTGCGATCATGAACGTGCTGCACGAAGGACTGGCGGATACCAAGTATCGTCCCTGTCCCTTGCTCACCAAATATGTCGAGGCCGGTTGGCTTGGCCGCAAGACCGAACGCGGGTTCTATGACTATCGCGGGGAAGTTCCGGTTCCGACCAGATAACCGGAACCGGTCAGCCGCCCTTCACAAGGCCCATGGTGTGATCCCTCAACCAGGCCATAAACCCGCGCGGGTCTTTTTCCAGCAGCTCCATGTCCTCATCCGGGATTGGATGGCCGATAACCGGGGCCTGCGGTTTCTTGCAGGATCGCACGATCTCGTGCAGCAAAAGACCCTGACGCAGGATCGGCGAGACCTGGCAGGCGATCTGATAGGCGCGCGAATTGCGCCCCGGGAAATAGATGGGGACCACGCGCGCCTTTGATCGGCGGATCATTTGTGCGGTAAAGACGTTCCATTCCCGTTCAATTGCAGGGCCGAACCAGTTGTCGGATGACATCACGACGCCCGACGGAAACAGCGCCACGACGCCGCCTTCCTTCAAGTGCGTCATCGCCTTGGCCCGCATCTCGATCATCTTGGACTGCGCTTCGGGATCGTGCGGGAAAGGCACCGGGATCATGAACGAGGTCGCCGCCTCATCCAGCCCGGTCAGTACCGATCGGGTCAGAATTCGATAATCTTGCCGAACCCGCCCAATCAACTCGGCCAGAATCATGCCGTCAACCATGCCGTGTGGATGGTTAGCGACAACGACAACCGGCCCTTTTTTCGGGATGCGCGCTATCTGCTCGTCCGGGGTCAACAGATCGATCCCCATCACTTCAAGCGCACCGCCCCAAAACCTCTGGCCGCGATATTGCTCGTTCTTCTTCTCGAACTTGCTGACCATCCGCAAAATCGTCAGCTTGCCCGTGAACCATTCGATGGCTCGAATGGCCGTTGCCGTCCACAGATCATCAAACGAGTTGGCATAGGTCAAGGTTCTACGGTCGTAGATTTCGCCCTGTTCAGTGGCCCCATCAACCACAGGGTCGACTTTGCTGTTGTGCGCGGTTTCCGCCAAGTCTTGGTCTTCCCGTTCTTCACGTCGCAAAGCGCGGCGCGCTCAGTACCCTTCGCCGAACTTGTCGTTCACCAGGGACTCCAACGCTTCCGCCAACGCCTCAGCATCAGGTCCGGACGTCTCAACGTCAATAGTTGTTCCGTTCGACGCTGCCAACATCAAAAGGCCCATGATACTGTCGCCCGAGGCGGAAAGTCCGTCTTTTGACACTTCTGCCGTAGCGTCAAACCCTTCAACAACCTCAACCAGCTTGGCCGAGGCGCGCGCGTGCAGGCCTTTTTCATTTACAATCTTTAAACTTCGCGTCGCCATTTCAATCTGTCCAGATTCAATCGAGGGTCACATTTTTGGTGTTTATGTATTTTCTGCCCGCTTCCATGGCCTGCCGGACGGCATCCCCCACGGGCAGGTGTCGGCTTTTGGCCAGTTTGATCAGCATCGGCAAATTTGCGCCATATAGGATTCGCCGATCCTGAGGCGCACAGGCCCGCAAGCTGAGGTTCGAAGGACTGCCGCCGAACAGGTCGGTGACCACGACAACCCCGTCGCCAGTATCCACCTCATCGGCGGCGGCACAGATCTCGCGTTGTTTTTCGTCGCGATCATGATCCGCCTCGATAGAGATCGCGGCCAATCCAGGCTGCTTGCCCACGACATGCTGCATCGCGGCCAGATACTCCTTGGCCAGCCCCCCATGTGCTACGATTACGATCCCGATCAACCCGGTCTTACCTTCGCTGCGCGACGTTCCATTTCGCGGTGCCTAATTGACACCTGCTGCCCCTTTTCTGCAAGGGCCTTTGCAACAGCTTCCGCTAATGCGACTGAACGGTGTTGTCCACCAGTACAGCCAAAGGCCACCGACAGATGCGCCTTGCCTTCCGCCCGAAAGGCCGGAAGAAGCGTCCAAAGGAGGTCGACCACGCGCTCGAAAAACGGGGCATAGTTCGGGTCGGTCGCGACATAGGTGGCAACATCCGCGTTGCGACCGTCGGCGGCCCTCAACTCAGGCTTCCAATAGGGATTGGCCAGAAACCGACAATCGAACACCATATCGAGTCCCCGCGGCAGGCCGCGTTTATAGGAAAAGGATTCGATGGATACCGCCAAATGCCGCCCTTCCTCTGGTGCGAACCACCTTTCCACCTCTTCTCGCAACTGATGGATATTCAGGTTGCTTGTATCGATCAGAGAATCTGCAATTTCGCGAATTGGTTGCAGCACCTCCAACTCTTGCAGGATACCCGCCTCGGGGCTGGCACCGGGCGCAAGCGGGTGACGTCGGCGGGTCTCGGAGAACCGGCGCAGCAGAACTTCTTCGCTGCAATCCAGATACAGCGTCGTCAGATCGATACTTTCCATCCGGCCCAGCCGTTCGATCAGTTCCAGAAACCCGATGGTCGAGAAATCGCGGTTCCGCGCGTCGATGCCCAGCGCCATAGGACGCGACTGCTCCCCCCCGTCCAGAAGCCGCGTCAGCAATCCCATGGGCAGATTGTCGATGGCTTCGAACCCCAGATCTTCCAACACATGGATAGCGGTCGAACGGCCCGCTCCGGATGGTCCCGTGACCAACACGATACGTTGCTGCGGAGTCATTTGCTGGGCCATTCCGGGTCGACACGCCCTATCTTGAGAAGTTGCATCAGAGATGGAGCGAAGTGTGGGGCCTTGACAGCTCGAAGCAAGGGCACAGATTGCCTCAGCACCCGGACCGTCCTGTGTTCGGGGAAACGATCTTCTTCGATCTGATCCAGATCCACCACGTAAGCCAACGGTACCGACCCGGTCGGCGGACATCGGATCAGGCCGAGGCCGCGCGCCTCGATCAGGCCGGAAATGGCGGCAGGCGATTGCGCCAGAACCCGGTCGTTCTCCATTCGGAGTTCGACCTGATCATCGGCAACCAGTTCCGCGCCATATCCAACAAGAGTTAAGGCCAGTGACGACTTGCCGGATCCGGAGGACCCGACGATCAACAGCCCATTGCCACCGACCGCCACGCAACTTCCGTGGATCGTGGCATTGCGCTTTTCGGCCATGCGGGACAGCGCATCGACGCTCATAACTCAGATCGGTAGCGCCACGACAAAGCGGGCGCCAAGTGGGTCCGAGGTGACGTCGGCATCCGTGGGCCGGATGTTCTCGGCCCAGATGACGCCGCCATGGGCCTCGACGATTTGTTTCGAAATGGCCAGCCCCAGCCCAGAATTATTGCCGAAATGCTCCTCGGGACGCTGCGAATAGAACCGCTTGAAGATCTTTGTCAGCGCCTGATCGGGAATTCCAGGCCCGGTATCCTCGACCACGATCAGCACGCGGCCATCCCGACGCCGCGCCCAGACGCGAATGGCATCGCCTTCGCCACAGAAGGAAATCGCGTTGGTGATGAGGTTGACGAACACCTGCGCCAATCGCGCTTCCAGCCCCCGAATTGTAATGGGTTCGTTGGGCATGTCCGTTATATAATCTATCCCTTTCGAACGTGCGTCTTCGCCCAGGAACTGACCCAGGTTGTCAAGCATCGCAAGCATATCGAACGGTTCTTCGTCTTCTTTCACCAGTTCGGCATCCAGCCGCGATGCGTTTGATATGTCGCTGACCAGGCGATCCAGTCGACGCACATCGTGCTCGATGATCTCCAGCAGCTTTTCGCGCTGTTCTTCCTTCTTGACCACGCGCAACGTGCCAACCGCCGATTGCAGACTGGCGAGCGGATTCTTGATTTCGTGCGAAACATCCGCAGCAAACTGTTCGTTGCCCTCGATCCGGTTATAGAGCGCCGCCACCATGCCGCGCAGTGCACGACTGAGCCGGCCGATCTCATCCGGCCGCGCGCTCAGATCCGGTATGCGGATACGCCCGGGGTTGATGCGCTGGTTGTGATGATCGTTGCCCATCTCGGCGGCCTCGGCCAGATCGGCAAGCGGGTTGGCGATTGTGGAAGCCAACACCAGGCTGAGGCCGACCGAAACCAGCAGCGCGACAACGAACATCTGCAGGACACGTTCCTGTTCCTGCCGGGCCAGTGCGTCGATTTCTCCGGCTGGCCCGGCCATCGCCAGAACCGCAATTGTCTGCCCAGCTCGCTGTATCGGAGTTGTGGCCACAATGACCGTTCCTCCTCGGGCGTCGGTAAGCGCCCTAACCCGAGAGCCGGACTCGACCGTTACGGGTACCATCGCGCCCACCTGCTCGGCCAGGTCCGGCGAGGGCCTTGACTGACTGCCATTCAGAATCGACGCCATGCCGTTCCAGACCGCGTTCAGACCATCACTGATAATTGTTGGCCCGGTGTCGAAACGGCTATTTAAAACAGTCGCGGGCAACTGGGTCGAGCCGCGCACCCACCCCGCCAGATCACCCAGAGGGTCGAAAACGAAAACCTCGACGCCATTGCGAAGGCTCAAACCCGCCAGCGTCGCCTCGATATCAAGCTCGTCGCTGTCGTTGATCGTGGCTGGATCGCTGGCGATTCTGGCCTCGAATACGTCCCCGGCCAGTTCCGCTTCGCTGATCAGGGCACTTGCCCGCTGCAACACCTGGTCTTCGCGGGTGTCATCCAGCCATAAGAGCCCTGCAACCAGAATGATCAGGGCAATCAGGTTGAACGTGATAATCTTGCGCGCAAGTGTCGAGCTGTGCAGCGCCAGCAGGCGCCGCCGGGGACGGACAAAACGCATATCCGGTGAATTGGGATCAATCGGGATAACCCAATCGTCCCCAAGAACCACATCCCCGTCGCGTGGCCCGTTCGCTGATCCTGTGTCGCGCACGAGAATCCCTTCGCCTTCCCCCACAAAAGGGCGATTATTCTTCGTTGTATCTGTACCCTATTCCATACAGCGTTTCGATTGCCGAAAAATCCGAATCAGCCATACGCATTTTTTTGCGCAGGCGTTTGATGTGGCTGTCGATCGTGCGATCATCGACATAGACCTGATCGTCATAAGCGACATCCATCAGCTGATCGCGGCTCTTGACGAAACCCGGCCGCTGCGCCAGCGCTTGCAAAAGAAGGAATTCGGTCACCGTCAATGAAACATCCGTTCCCTTCCAACTGACCGCATGCCGCAACGGATCCATCCGTAGATGTCCGCGTTCCATCACCTTGGCGTCGCCATTGCCGACCTCGATCGCTTCACCCGAATTGGCCTCCTGCCGACGCAAAAGCGCACGAATCCGTTCGACCAGAAGGCGTTGCGAGAATGGCTTTTTCACATAGTCGTCCGCGCCCATTCTCAGGCCCAGAACCTCGTCTATTTCGTCGTCTTTCGACGTCAGAAAGATCACCGGCATCTGGGTTTTCTGGCGAAGCCGCTGAAGCAAATCCATGCCATCCATTCGTGGCATCTTGATATCCAGAACCGCCATGTCCGGCAGTCTCTTGTTGAAGGCATCCAGCGCCGCCTGCCCATCGTTATATGTTTCGACCTCGAACCCTTCGGCCTCGAGTGTCATGGATACGGACGTCAGAATATTTCTGTCGTCATCCACCAGTGCAATCTTTGACATTGGGAGTGCCCCTACTGCTCTACTGCTCAATCTTCGTAAGTTTTCATGCATTTTTGGCGTTTTTGTGACCACGAATCAATGCATATCTACGAATCACTTAAAAACTGTTGCTCAATTGGAGACAAAGAACCCTTAACCCGATTGAATCGATGCCACCTAATTGAGCGCTAAATACATGGTTGCGCTAAACCTCGCCTTGGTGGCGCTAACTGCGCCAAACCGTCCTGTTCATGCTCTAAACTAGCGTGATAAGACCCCCGCGACCGCCGGTCATTTCTGCCGGTAAACTGCCCCAAGAGCGCAAACGGCCAAGCGCGCCGCCGCGCCGCCATAGGAGAGAAATCGCATGACATCTGGACGGGTTAACCCGCAATTCCGCCTCGAGGATCAGGGCATCGAGGGTCTGGGCAATGTCTTTTACAACTTCATGGAACCGGCGCTGATCGAAGAGGCGTTGAAGCGTGGCGAAGGCACGCTGGGCAATGGCGGGGCTTTCCTGGTTACGACCGGGAAATTCACCGGGCGTTCCCCCAAGGACAAGCACGTCGTAAAGACCGAGAGCGTCGCGGAAAAGATTTGGTGGGAAAACAACGCCGAAATGAGTCCCGAAGGCTTTGACGCGCTCTATCTGGACATGCTCGAGCACATGAAGGGCCGCGATTATTTCGTGCAGGACCTCGTTGGCGGCGCCGACCCGACCTATTCGATCAACGTGCGCATGGTGACCGAGCTTGCCTGGCACAATCTGTTTATCCGTCACCTCCTGCGCCGCCCGGATCGCGAGGATCTGGACGAATTCACCGCTGATTTCACGGTGATCAACTGCCCCAGTTTCAAGGCGGACCCGAAAAAGCACAACTGCCGCAGCGAGACGGTGATTGCGCTGAACTTTGACCGCAAGCTGATCCTGATTGGCGGCACCGAATATGCGGGCGAGAACAAAAAATCGGTGTTTACCCTGCTGAACTACATGTTGCCGGAAAAAGGCGTGATGCCGATGCACTGTTCGGCCAACCACGCGGTTGGAAACCCGGTTGACACCGCCGTGTTCTTTGGCCTCAGCGGCACCGGCAAGACGACCCTGTCGGCAGATCCAGCGCGGGTTCTGATCGGTGACGACGAACATGGATGGTCGGATCGCGGCACCTTCAACTTCGAAGGTGGCTGCTATGCCAAGACCATCAACCTCAATGCCGAGGCCGAGCCGGAAATCTATGCGACCACCAAGAAGTTCGGCACCGTGATCGAAAACATGGTGTTCGACCCCGAAACCAAGAAGCTGGATTTCAACGATGACAGCCTGACTGCGAACATGCGCTGTGCCTATCCGCTGGAATACATCTCGAACGCGTCCAAATCAGCGCTTGGCGGGCACCCCAAGAACATCATCATGCTGACCTGTGACGCATTTGGTGTTCTGCCCCCGATCGCACGGCTGACCCCGGCGCAGGCCATGTACCACTTCCTGTCGGGCTTCACCTCGAAAGTGGCTGGAACCGAGCGTGGTGTGACCGAGCCGCAACCCACATTTTCAACCTGTTTCGGCGCCCCGTTCATGCCGCGCCGTCCCGAAGTTTATGGCAACCTGCTGCGCGACAAGATCGCTCAACACGGCGCCACCTGCTGGCTGGTCAACACCGGTTGGACCGGCGGTGCCTATGGCGTTGGCAGCCGGATGCCGATCAAGGCCACCCGCGCCTTGCTGACGGCCGCGCTGGACGGCTCACTGGCCGAAGCCGAGTTCCGCAAGGACGCCAATTTCGGCTTTGACGTTCCGGTTTCGGTACCGGGGGTGGCTGAGGTTCTTCTTGATCCGCGCCGCACATGGGACGATCAGGCCGCATTCGACAAACAGGCCGAAAAACTGGTTCAGATGTTCGCAGAGAATTTCGAACAATACCTGCCTTTCATCGACGAAGACGTCAAAGCCGTCGCAATCGGTTGAATAGGCCAGGCTGATTCTGCAACACCCCCTGTTCCGCACGGGGGGTGTTTTCGTTTAGCGAGAAACTTTCCAGGAAACTTCTACCCATAAGTGAAATCGCGAAATCGTGATCTTCACTGGCGATCAAAATTTCGCGTGCCGTGAAAAAAATAGGCCCGGCACAATTGCGCCGGGCCTTGACTGAAAGTACCTTGGGGCTGCGAATGCGCCACTCACTCATTCTCGCGATATCGGCAGCCTAATCAGACCTTAACCAAAGTGAACAACGTGATTTGTGTCAATATGAGACAATCCCTGAGGGCCAAAAAAACGTAACCGCGCGCATCGATTCCGCTAAAGCGCTAAAAAAGTAAGCAACCAGGATACTAGACCGAATGCTCGAAGTCTCGAAACTCGCTGAACTCCGCAAGCTGATGCAAAGCATGGAACAGACACTGGGGCTAGAAGAGTTGTCTCCGATCGAACGCGACATCTATTACGCCGCCGGAGAGTTGTCGAAGGCCGGGGAAGAAGTCCGCACGAACGGATTAATCGGGCATGCCCTTGTACAATCCATCTCGCGCCCGACTTTTTTTCGGGCCCTGAAATCTCTGGTAGAGAAAGGGTATCTTTCGCAGTGCGAAACCACGAACCGGGGTCGGTACGTCGTGCACGCGCCACGACAATAAACTCTTTCCGATAGTAGGTTGCGTATTTCGGTCCAAGAAACGGTTACTGCCTCGCTCGCCTATGTCGCAGCCGCCATCGTGACGTTCGAATTTCTAATGCCTCTGCAGAACATCTTCTTTCCGGACTATCCGAGCCGGGCAAGCCTGCTGTTCCTGCCGCATGGTGTCAAAGTACTTACAGCCTGGATGCTGAAGTGGCGCGCAATTCCAGCCCTGTTTCCCGGTGTTCTAGTGGTGTTCGTGTATCTGGGCGGAACCGACGTATTCATGCTCAGCCGCATCTGGGCCATACTGGTCGCAGTCTCAGCCGCGCCACTGATGTTCCAATTCTTCAAGGCGCTCGGTTGGGACATTTATCCTGATCCCGCGCGGCCGGCCTGTTGGATCTGCGTCATGGCGGCGGGAGTGACGACTTCGGTTCTTTCGTCTTTGCTGACGAACATGGCATTCGGCAGCACTCCCGTCGAATACGTCGCCTTTTTGATCGGAGATGTCTTTGGGCTGTTCTTTCTAATGCTCGGCTTGCTTTTCGTCTTTCGTCTTCAGAACCGAACACGCTAGGCCAGTTTCATCCCAACAGCCCCCGGCGCAAAAGGTTCAGTCCGGCAACCAGAAGAACAAGCAACGTCACCTTGCGAAAAGTGGCCTGATCGATGCGGTCATGCAGCCTCATCCCGATCCACATTCCCAACACGGCAGGAACGATCAAAGCCATGGACAGACCAATCGTATCCTTGCGCAATATCCCGGAACCGAAATGCGCGCCAAGCAGTGCCAGAGCGCCCAATCCATAGATAACCCCTTGAATCCGGATCTGATCACGTTTTGGCGTGTTCAATGCCGTCAGATATGCCACCGTGGGCGGCCCCCACACGCCAGACATCCCGCCAATTGCCCCCGCGACCGCGCCTGCCACCGCCTGCCCCCGGGGCGTGTCCCGCTTGAGCGTGAGGGATATGCCCAACAATTGGATCAGCACAAAGAAACAAACTGACACGCCGATCATCACAAGAAAGGTTGACGCCGGAACCCGCGCAACCAGTTGCGCGCTGATTAGCAGACAAACCAATCCAACGATCAGGAACACCCTGAATTTCTTTGTCGTGGCAACTGCGGCGCTTGCCCCTTGCCACAAGGCCTGCATCACATTCGTGACCAGGGTCGGCAGGATCAATCCGGCCAACGCGAGATCCGGTGGCAGTATCATGCTCAATCCGGAAACCAGGATCATCGGCATGGCAAACCCCACCATACCCTTGACCAGCCCTGCCAACACGGCAATCGCACAAGCCAGTGCCAGATTTTCTGGCGTTAGAAGAATCAGGTCCATCATGCCCCTTGATAACACCGCGATTTTCTCTGCACTGCAAAAATCACTGCGTAATTTTCGAACTTTTTCAGGTGTAATTGTGTATTTTTGTTGCGCTGCATGTGCGAAATGATATGACCAAGCAACGAAAAGAGGACGTGATTCATGGCCCATGACGGACAGGACGTGACGACAATGACCAATACCGCAATTTTGCCCGACCTTTTGCGGCTGACCGGCGCGGCGCTTGCCCCGGTCGAAGCCGTGTTCACCCGTGCGCTGGAATCGGTGCGCGCCATGGTGACATCGGATGGCAAGATCTCGGGTGCATTGATCGAAGCGAACCAGACCGCCGCGCATGGCTTGTCGTGGATGGCAACCTATCACCAGTCGCTGCGACAGATGCAGCGTTGGGCCGAAGAGCTGGAGGCCGACGGCAAGTTCGGCGAGATGGAGCAGTTGATCCACCAGATCGCGTTCGGCGAATACCTCCACCAGATCGCGGGCGGCATCCCGATGAACCAGGGCGAAGTCGTGCGATTGCAGGAGCTTGGCCTGGGCTGGGACGCTTTGTCCGGCTTTCAGTGCGAAGAGGTTCAGACCCTGATGCGCGCAGGCAACAGCCAGGCTGCGCGCACGCGTCTGGTCGAATTGATGGAGGCACAGGCTGGCGCCACCATGTTCGGGGCATCGGGGCTGGAAGAAGAGCTGGAAATGATCCGTGACCAGTTCCGCCGCTATGCACAGGAAAATGTGGAACCGAACGCGCATGACTGGCATCTCAAAGATGAGCTTATCCCCATTGAAATCATTGAAGAATTGGCCGAAATGGGCGTTTTCGGCCTGACCATTCCCGAAGAATTCGGCGGCTTCGGGTTGAGCAAGGCGTCGATGTGCGTGGTGTCCGAGGAGCTGTCGCGGGGCTATATCGGCGTTGGCTCGCTGGGCACGCGGTCCGAGATCGCCGCCGAGCTGATTATCGCGGGTGGTACGGACGAGCAGAAGGCAAACTGGCTGCCGAAGATCGCAAGTGCCGAAATCCTGCCGACGGCGGTGTTCACCGAACCCAATACCGGGTCCGATCTGGGATCGCTGCGCACCCGCGCGGTTCGGGACGAGAACGGCGATTACAAGATCACCGGCAATAAAACATGGATCACTCATGCGGCGCGGACCCATGTGATGACGCTGTTGGCGCGCACCGATCCGAACACGACGGATCATCGCGGATTGTCGATGTTTCTGGCCGAGAAGACCCCCGGAACCGACGAAAACCCCTTCCCCACACCGGGTATGACCGGCGGGGAGATCGAGGTGTTGGGCTATCGCGGGATGAAGGAGTACGAGCTGGGTTTCGACGGCTTTCACGTCAAGGGCGAGAACCTGCTTGGCGGCGAAGAAGGCAAGGGTTTCAAGCAGTTGATGCAAACTTTCGAGTCTGCCCGCATCCAGACCGCGGCCCGCGCCATCGGCGTGGCCCAGTCGGCGCTGGATATCGCCATGCAATACGCGCTTGAGCGCAAGCAGTTCGGAAAAGCGCTGATCAACTTCCCGCGTGTGTCGGGAAAACTGGCGATGATGGCGGTCGAGATCATGATCGCGCGGCAGCTAACCTATTTCTCTGCCTGGGAAAAAGATCATGACCGCCGCTGCGACCTTGAGGCCGGGATGGCCAAGCTGCTTGGCGCTCGGGTGGCCTGGGCCGCGGCGGATAACGGGCTGCAGATTCATGGCGGCAACGGGTTTGCGCTGGAATACAAGATCAGCCGCGTGTTGTGCGATGCGCGTATTCTGAACATCTTTGAAGGCGCTGCAGAAATTCAAGCGCAGGTGATTGCACGTCGCCTGCTTGGATGACCCTCGGGAGTTTACCTCATTCCCCAACTCGACCCGGCCTCGTGCCGGGTCTTTTGTTGATGTACCTTCGAACTGTGCGAAATGTACCGGTCCGTGACCCCCTGTTGTTCATTTTGTACAAGACTTTGAGCGCGATACGTGCCCTGATGCACGGGAAACCGGTTCCCACGATATTTCGAAACTGTTAACCTTCGACCTCATGGAGAACAGCTCAAACCGGCGCCTGGCGGCGATCCTGGCCGCTGATGTGGCGGGGTATTCCCGTCTGGTCGGCGTCGATGAGGAGGGCACCATCGCCGCGTTGCGCAGGCTACGCAATGAGGTGATCGAGCCGCTGGTTGATCAACATGGCGGGCGGATCGCCAATACCGCCGGCGACAGTTTCCTGATCGAGTTCCGCAGCGCCGTCGATTCCGTTCGCGCGGCGGTGGAAATTCAGACCCGCCTGAAAGACCGCAACGCCGCTCAGGACCCGGATCGCGCCATCGCGCTGCGCATCGGCCTGAACGTGGGCGATGTGGTTTCGAACGGGGATGACATCCTGGGCGACGGGGTGAATGTCGCCGCGCGGCTGGAGGCGCTGGCGGAACCGGGGGGCATCGTCGCCTCGCAGGCGGTGGTTACCTATGCGCGCGCAAATGTAACGGCGGGCTTTGTTCCGATGGGACCGCAAAAGGTCAAGAACATCACCGAGCCGGTCGAGGCGTTCCGGGTCGTATCCGACGCGCTGGAAATTGCAAGGAAACCGAAAAGCCGGGCGAGAATGATTGCGGCGGCACTGATCATTGTGGCGCTTGTGGCGGCAGGCGTCTATTGGGCCGCCCCGTGGACCTCGAACCAGTTGCGCGCCTCGGAAACGCGCATGGCCTTTCCGTTACCCGACCTGCCCTCGGTCGCGGTGCTGCCGATTTCCAACTATTCCGAAGACCGTGCGAACGAGATGCTGGTGGACGGCATATCCGAAGACCTGATCACCGATCTGTCCCGGATATCAGGCCTGTTCGTGATCGCGGGAAATACCTCGTTCGCCTATCGGGACCGGGATATCGACATTGCGCGTTTTGCCGAGGAACTGGGTGTCAGATATGTGGTCGATGGCAGTTTGCGGCGCACCGGCGAGACTTTTCGGGTCAATATCCGCCTGACCGACACGTCAAACGGGCGGCTGCTGTGGGCCGAGCGTTTCGACGGCGAGGGGGAGGATATTTTCGCCGTGCAAAAGCGTGTCGTGCTGGCGATTGCTGAGGCGCTGGACGTGTCGCTGGATGCGCAGGAGCAGGCGACGATCCAAAAGGTCGAGACGGAAACCGTTGCGGCACGGGAGGCGTTTCAGCGGGGCTGGGAGCTGTATTCACGCTTTAACGAACGCGACAATCTGGCCGCGATACCGCATTTCGAACAGGCGGTCGCGCTGGACCCGGATTATGCGCGCGCCTGGGCGGCCTTGGCGCTGGCGCATCTGCGCCCGCATATCTTTCACCACTGGAACGCATTCACCAGTGACCGGGATCAGCTTCATATCGGGTTGTTCTACAAGTACCTGCAGGAAACCTCGAAACGCGAGACTTCGTTGATCCATGTCATCCGTGCCATGGTCAGCCTGAACTTGCGCGACTGGGGCAACGCCGATGGCACCGGGCGGGGCGTGGACGAAGCGCGGCAGGAGGCGGCAAAGGCCATCGCGCTGCAACCCAGCGACCCCGAGGCGCATCTGGCCATGGGCTGGGCGATGATTGCGGCGGGCAAGCCCGAAGAAGGGTTGGCCTTTGTGCAGGCGGCGATGCGCCTCGATCCCGAACATCCCAGCCATTATGTGCTGCTTGAGGCGGCGGCGCTTTATGCGATGGGTGATCTTGATCAGGCCAGCGAGGTGCTGCGTGCCGAGTTGGAGCGCAACCCGCAAGCCAAGGAGCTGATGCCGCTGGCGGCCTCGCTCCTGGCGCTGAACGGCGACCGGCGCGCGGGCCGTGCGATGATCGACCGTTGGCAGACGGGGGAAAATGCGGGCGCTCTCGAAGAAGCCGTGAATGAGTATTTCTTTGTTGTGCGCTGGGACGGGAATGACCGCCATCTGAATCAGCGTCTGACCGATGGGTTGCGACTGGCGGCCTTGCCCGTGGGCACAACGGTTGCAAGCCTCAAGGCGGATCTGGCGCGCGGGGACGCGCGCGAGCAGCGGTCGGCGGCCCGGGCGCTGGCGCTTTTCGGCGCGGATGCCGCGCCTGCCGTTCCCGAACTGATCAAGCTGCTGGAAGGCCCTTCGGTTTTTGTGCGCAAGGAAGCGGCGGCAACGCTGGGTCAGATCGGCGCGGCGGCGGCCCCCGCGCTGCCCGCATTGGCGGCGCATGTCGATACGTCTTTGTCCGGCCGGGTCGCGGCCCGGGCGATCGAACAGATCGAGGGCGATCTGGCGGAATGAGGGCTGGTTCCGGCAGGTCGCCGGCCTTGACCCGATCGCGGATTGCTGGTTCTGCCTGGGGGGCCGATGCGCAAGAGGAGGGTATATGCTGCGTCTTGTCCTGATTTTTCCCTTGCTGGGGCTTTGGCAGTGCCAGCGTGACGAATCCGTTGCCGCCTATGGTGCGGCGGACCGGACATGGGGGTTGCAGGAAATCGACGGCGAGGTTTTTGCCGCCACGGCGACGCTGACCTTTCCCGAACCGGGAAAGGTTGCCGGTCAGGCCCCCTGCAACGCCTATTCCGGCGTGCTGGATGCGCCCTATCCCTGGTTCGAGGTGCGCGATATCGCGGCGACGCGCAAGGCCTGCCCGGACCTTGAGGCCGAGGGCACCTATTTCGCGGCGCTGATGGCGATGACCCTGTCGGAGGTGTCGGGCGAGGTGCTGATCCTGCGCAACGATGCGGGGCACGAGATGGTGTTCACAGCGACCGAGTGAAGAGATCGACAAAGCGGGAGCGCGCCT
The DNA here is from genome assembly GCF_059612845.1 of Ruegeria sp. YKSE079. Lineage (NCBI taxonomy): Bacteria > Pseudomonadati > Pseudomonadota > Alphaproteobacteria > Rhodobacterales > Roseobacteraceae > Ruegeria > Ruegeria sp. YKSE079. Next base: position 23,750 of record NZ_JBXWRJ010000028.1, read on the forward strand.
CGGGCAGGGGGTGATGGCCCAACGCGGGCGCAACGCGGTGTTCGAAGAAATGCCCGGTTGTTGTCAGCGCCTGCGCCACCTCGGCATCGGGCGACGGCCCCTGCCCGCGCAGGCAGGGCGGCAGCGGCAGCATGCGGTCGGCCCATTCGCCCGCCCCCTGCGCGGTCACCGCGCGACCCGATTTCGGCGAGACATAGACCAGCCCCTCGGTCGCGCCGGTCACCGCGCAGCGGCCAAGATCGAGGCCGAAGCCCAGCTCCTTGAGCAGCGCCAGCTCCCAGCGCAGATAGGCCAGCGGCCAGACCTCATCCTGACCCAGCAGGTCCATCAGCTGTTCCGAGTGTTTGTAGAGGCCGGGGTGCGGTTCGCGTTCGGGCAGGCAGAACGAGAGCAGCGCCACCACCGCGTTCAGCCCCGCCAGCGGCAGACGTCCTGAGAACGCCGCCGCCGCGCGCGAGCGCAGGGGTTCGACATGGAAGGCGCCCAGATGCTCCTGAAGCCGGGCGCGCCAGGTAACATCCAGCTGGGCGCCGGGTTGCAGGATGGGGGCGATCTTGCGGCTGGCGCCGCCCCGCACCACGCCCGCGTGACGGCCATGGGTTTCGGTGAAGACCTCGATGATGGCCGAGGTCTCGCCATGGCGGCGCGTGCTCAGCAATATGCCGTGATCCCGCCAGTCCATCGCCCATCCCTGCCATTGCCGTCGCCGCCACCTTGCCCTCAAACGCCTCGGCGCGGCAAGGGACCGGTTCAGTCGGTGTCCAGCCGGAACTTGCGGAACCGGGCGCCGGCATGGTCGACCTCTCCCACATATTCCGCACCCAACCGCCGCAGCGCGCCAAGGTGCCGCCGCGAGGGCGGCAGCAGGAAGGTGACATGGGGAATGCGCGGGTCATGCCGGGCAAAGGCGAGCATTCTGGCCGTGATCGCAAGGCCAAGCCCGAAACGGTCGGGCTTGAGCACCAGGCCGAAATCCCACTCCCCTTCTTCTTTCTGAAATCCGCCCCAGCCGGCATAGGCCCCGTCCAGCAGGATCGCCCAATGCCCCAGCCCGTCGCGCTGCCAGCAGGCCTCTTTGGTGGTGACGAATTCCCGCGCCACTGCGTCATCCCAGGCAAATGTCAGCAACGGCATGTGTTCGGCCATGCGGGGATCGGACATATGCGCCACGATGTCGCCGAGCGGAACCTCGGTGAGCCTTGCAAATGAAATCGGTTTTTCGCGCGCCATCAGGAACCCGGTGCCGGTGAACAGGGAATGAAACCTGCCGTGCCCCATTACACCGGCCACGGCAAATCACATAGGCATCATTTGCACTTTTTATTGATCGCCGCGATCCGCGCCTCGAGCCTTTGCTGATATTCGCCGGTCAGCATTTCAAAGCGCTTTTTTTCGGTGCCGGCCACAAGCCCGATCAGTGCGCCTGCGGGCGTGACGGCGGCAATGTCGAGCGCCTGCTGTTTGTTGACATGATCAAGCTCGGAATTGAGCGCGCGAATGTCGCCCTGGGCGGTGGCGCAGTTGATCGGTTGCTCGGCCGCGCCGGGTTGCAGGATCGGTGCGATCTTGCGGCTGGTCCCGCCCTGCACCACACCGGCATGACGCCCGTGGGATTCGGTAAAGACCTCGACAATCGCCGAGGTTTCGCCGTGGCGGCGAGAGGTCAATAGGATGCCGTGATCGCGCCAGTCCAATTCGGGGTCTTGTCGGTGAATAAGCTGTGGTGTTCCCAGAAAATCGCGAAGGGTTCCGTTCTGCAATGGTTTTGCGCATCTAACGCGGAAAGATACGTGAATCGCTTGGTCCGACGACAGGGGGCTAGTGATCTAAGCGGACAAAGCCGCCACCGCAGGCCGATCACAGTCGATACCAGTTTTCGACCGCTCGGGCGGCGGCGTCGGGGTCCATGACAGCTTCGATTTCTGCTATCGCTTGCTCGACTTCTCCGGGCGTCGCGAAGATTTCCGAGACGCCCCCCTGAATGTCGTGGGCCGATCCGCTGTTTGCATAGAACATGTCCACGTCCAGCGCCCGAGCATTCCGGTGCTGCAGCAGATGGACGAAGAATCGGCGGTACAATGCCGCGTCATATGCGGGCGTGCTTTCGCTTTCCGCCGATGGGACCAGCCCGAGTTCGATGGACTTCGTGCAAGTCAGTTTCCAGGCCAGGTCCATGGTGGCGGGTGGAGCATCCTTGGCCTCGTCCGGGTGCTTTGGGTTCGCGAAGGTTTCTCTCCGAAGAGCTTCCAGCTTTCCCCGCATCTCTGCGGTCGGCACCGAATAAACAAAAGCCGTCTCCGGCGAGGCCAAGCCTGCCTCGACCGCGTCGGGAAGCACTTTCACCAACTCGGAAAACCTGTTTCCAACGATGGGGACCTCCCCGACAAGAAGGTCCGCGTGATCCGGATGCATGTCCAGCCAGCGCGCGACGGCCTGCCGTCCCCATAATCCGGCGGCCTTTCGGACGATCGGGTGGCTTCCGTCGGCGACATCCGGGTAGCGTGCGAGGATGTCATCCGTCTGAAACGACGCCAAGCCCGCATCCCAGCGCATCAGATGGACGCGGCGTCCGGTAGCCCCAGCCATCGAGATCAGTGCGCGGAGAAAGAACGATTTGCCGGACGCTGGCAGCCCGGTGAAAAAGATCATGCGACAGTTTCGGGCCATCCCGGCCAGTATCTTGCCATTCTCGGTCTCGGCAAAGCTACGGTCCATCATAGCCTTTCCTCGGCCTCTGTCATTGCACGAGCCAGTCCAGTGAGCCAGTCGGTCTTGTCTTCTCTCTTCGCGATGGCCGGATCATGATCCCGCGACCTGCGGGGGAGAGGCTGTCTGCCGAAACGCCCAATGCGCGAGGATCGCGAGCAGCATCATGCCGGAACCCAGAACGAAGGCGACGCTTACATCGCCGACGTAATCCGCAAGGGCACCCGCCAAGGCCGGGGCGATCATCATCAGCACATAGTAGATGGAGTAGAAAACGCCGGTCCCGAAGGCACGAATGTCGGGCGCAAGGATAAGGCCGGGCATGGAGACCACGGGCCCGGGCGCCAGCCCGGCCAGGAGGCCGCCCAGCACGAGTGCGGCAAGCAAGAAGCTGTTTGGCAGATAAAGAACTGCCGGAAAGACGAGCATGCCGCCAACCAGACTTACGAGGATGATCCGATTGGGCTGTCCGGTTCGATCCGCCAGCCATCCGCCGACCGGAATCGATGTCGTGGCCGCAATGATGTAAAAGCTGACCGCGGAACTAGCAGCTATGACCGGCATGCCGCGCTCTGCGAGAACAAGGGCGCCGAAGCTGAAGATCATCGAGAATGCGCAATTATAGAGGCCCCACAGAACCGCCGCGCAGGCCAGTGGCGTCCACGGCAGAGCGGAAAACCTGATCCGCGCGTTGCCGGGTACCGCGCCGGGCGGTACCTTGTAGACGACGGCGAAGAGCAGAAGGGCCGCCACGGTGAGGATCGTCAGCGCGGTCCAGGCCGTCCACAAATCGGCATTGGCGGCGATTGGCGGCAATACAAGCAGACCAAGCGCGATCCCGACAGGCCAGGAACTGATGAAGATCGCCAGAGCCGTTGAAACATTCCTCCCGTCGAACCAATCGATCACCATCTTGGTCATCAGAACGTTAAGAACCAGCCCACCGACGGCTGAGATGATCCGACCTGCAACAGCCCATGCAAGGGTCGTCGTTGTCGTGAATATCACCGCGCCGACGACCATCAGCACCAGACTTGCGGTGACTGTCCGCTTGTCACCAAACCAGCTTGCAACCGCACCGCCTGCAACCGCGACAATGATTCCGGGTCCCGAATAGAGACCGATCAGGATCCCTATCTCCGTGAGCGTTATCGCGAGGCTGTCCATGATGAACGGAGACAGTGCCGCCACGGACTGGAACTGGATGGCCATGACCGTTCGGGCAAGGAACAGCACAATCAGAATGACCCATCGCATCGGCACGAGAGGAATCCTCCAAGACAACGATGCGATGTGAAGTTATCTGCGGCGCACCTCAGCGACGCTAAGTCCAAAGTCGAGAAGCATGCAAGCGTTTTGGCCTTGTGCACGATTGAAGCTAAGAGCCCATGGGTCCGCTTCGGGCTCAAAACCGACATTCATCTGGCCCGCTACTCCAACCCCTCTTCGCCCAGCAGGTGCCGGCCTTGCCGGTCTTCGACCTCGATCACCCAGAGGTCGGGGTCAAAGCTGCGCTGGCGCTGGATGGCGTGATCCACGTCGCCCTCGGGACCAGAGGACAGTTCGACCCATGTGCGTTCGCCGCTCATCAGATCAAAGCTGCGTTGAAAGGCGGTGGCCTGCCCGTCGAGCGTGTTGAGCTTGACCAGAACCGCGCCCGCGGTGTCATCGCCATGGGCCACGACAAAGGCGGGGATTTCCAAAAACCGGAGCCGCGCCAGATAGGCGTGAACCCAGAAATCGGCGGTCAGGCGGGTCATGCGTTGCCGTCTTTGAAATCCAGACCCATTTCCGAATAGCGCTCGGATTCCTCAAGCCAGTTGGGCCGGACTTTCACTTGCAGGAACAGGTGGATCTTGCGGTCGAGGAACTCTTCCAGTTCCGCCCGCGCGGCCTGACTGACGGCCTTGATCGTCTCGCCCTTCTTGCCCAGAACGATGCCCTTGTGACCGTCGCGCATGACATAGATGACCTGATCGATTCTGGCCGAGCCATCCTTGCGTTCCTGCCAGCTTTCCGTCTCGACCGTCAGTTGATAGGGCAGTTCCTGATGCAGGCGCAGGGTCAGCTTTTCACGCGTCATTTCGGCGGCGATCATGCGCATCGGCAGATCGGCGATCTGATCTTCGGGATACAGCCACGGGCCTTCGGGCAGCTGCTGGGCCAGCCATTTGCGCAGATCCTCGACGCCATACCCGCGCTCGGCCGAGATCATGAAAGTCTTGGCAAAGGGATAACGGTCGTTCAGATCCTTGGTCAGGCCCAACAGCACGTCCGATTGCACCTTGTCGATCTTGTTGATTGCCAGCGCGACCTTGCGGCCCTGGCCGATCTCGCCCAGACCCTCCAGAATGCGCTCCACCCCTTCGGTGATGCCGCGATGGGCCTCGACCATCAGCACGACGATATCGGCATCCGCTGCCCCGCCCCAGGCGGCCGCGACCATCGCGCGGTCGAGCCGACGGCGCGGCTTGAACAGACCTGGCGTGTCGACAAAGACAAGCTGCGCCTCGCCCTCCATCGCGACGCCGCGAATGCGGGCGCGGGTGGTCTGAACCTTGTGCGTCACGATCGAGACCTTGGCCCCGACCATGCGGTTCAACAAAGTGGACTTGCCCGCGTTGGGCTCACCGATCAGGGCAACAAATCCGGCGCGTGTGGTCATCAGTTTTCTATCCTGCTAGCAGGGCCGCACCCCTACAGGAGTTTGCCGTGGCGGACCAGAGGGATTCGCGCCGCGCGACTGCAAAGAAAAAGGGGCGCTGCCCCTCTTGACCTGCGGGCAATTCACCCCGGGGTATTTTGAGGGACAGCGTCCCTCAATCGAAAATCAAAAAGAGCGCGCCGGAGGCGCCCAACTTCACGACTGGCTCAGGCGATCCAGCAACGCCTTGGCCGCGGCCTGTTCGGCCTGGCGTTTCGAACCCGCTGTGGCCTGCGCTTCGGTTCCGTCCTGCAGCCGGGCGGCGATGGTGAAGACCGGTGCGTGATCGGGCCCGCTGCGTTTGACCTCGACATAACTGGGTGGTTTCTGGCCGCGCGCCTGGGCCCATTCCTGAAGCGCGGTTTTGGCGTCGCGGGCGTCGGCCTCGACCTTGTGGATACGGTCGCCCCAGAGGGCTAGGATGACGTCTCGGGCGGCTTCGAACCCGGCATCGCGATAGACGGCGGCAATGACCGCTTCCATCGCGTCGCCCAGCAGAGCCTGCTTGCGCCGCCCGCCCGACAGCATCTCGGAGCGTCCGAGTTTCAGCACCGCGCCCAGATCGACCTGGCGGGCGACATCGGCGCAGGTTTCCTTGCGCACCAGCGCGTTGAAACGGGGGGCCAGCTGGCCTTCGGCCGCGGTCTTGTCCGCCTCCAGCAGCGCGGTTGCCATCACCAGACCCAGCACCCGGTCACCCAGAAACTCGAGCCGCTGGTTGTCGGGACGGGTCGGCGCCGAGACCGAGCCGTGCGTAAGCGCACGCAGCAAAAGCTCGGGACGTTCGAACCGGTGGCCGATGCGCTGTTCGAAGGCCTTTATTTCGGTTGACAGTTTCACTGAACGCCTTCGAAGAACCGGTCGCCGCGCCATGTCCAGAAGAACAGCATCGAGCGGCCCGCGGACGAGAACATGATCCGGTCGGCGCGCCCGATCAGGTTTTCATAGGGCACGAACCCCACGCCGCCGGCGGATTGCGGCAGGCGGCTGTCGCTGGAATTGTCGCGGTTGTCGCCCATGAAGAAATAGTGGCCTTCGGGCACTGCGTAGATGCCGGTGTGATCCGAGGACTGGTCGCCGATATTCAGGATCGTGTGCGACACGCCGTTCGGCAGGGTTTCGATCTTGCGTGACTTGATGCAGATGCCGCCGGTGCCGACCGGCCCGTTTTCGCAGCGCGGGCGCAGGCCCTGCGGCCCCTGAGGTGCTTCGATTTCTTCGAACACGCCGTCATCCTGCAGCTTGACCGGCGTGCCATTGATGATCAGGACGCCATCGCGCACCTGGATCTTGTCACCGGGCAGACCAATCAGGCGCTTGATATAGTCGCGTCCCGAAACCGGGTGGCGAAAGACGATCACGTCGCCGCGTTCCGGTTCGCCGCCCAGGATGCGGGTATTGTCGCCCTTCATCCAGCCGCAGATATCATCGGCATCTATGTTGATGCCGAAACGGGGCAGGATCAGGCTGGGACATGAGGCGTAGGAATAACCATAGGCCATCTTGTTGACGAACAGGAAATCGCCGATCAGCAGCGTCTGTTTCATCGAACCGGATGGAATCCAGAATGGCTGAAAGAACAGGGTGCGGAAGACGCCCGCGATCAACAGGGCATAGACGATGGTCTTGATCGTCTCCCACAGGGCGCCGCCGGTTTTGGCTTTCTCGGCCATACTGCTCTCTCCAGTCCTTGTCTGATTGGGTGCTACATGCGGGGCCGGTGGGGCCGAGTCAAGGCCGCGCGGCGGCTTCGTGACGGGGCCGCGCCTCGATCACCACAAAGGCCTGCGCCCAGGGGTGATCGTCGGTCAGGGTTACGTGGATGATCGCCTCGTGGCCTGCGGGCGTCATTTCCCTGAGCCTCTCCGCCGCCCAGCCGGTGACGTGCATGACCGGCTGACCCGAGCGGAGGTTCGTCACCGCCATGTCCTTCCAGGCGATGCCCATGCGCAGACCGGTGCCCAGCGCCTTGGAACACGCCTCTTTCGCGGCCCAGCGCTTGGCATATGTGCCGGCGGTATCGGCGCGGCGTTCGGCCTTGGTCTGTTCGGTCTCGGTGAACACGCGATCACGGAACCGATCGCCGAACCGGTCGAGCGTTCGCTGGATGCGGTCGATATTGGCGAGATCGGTGCCAATTCCCAAAATCATGCGGTCCCCCTGGAATCTGTCGGCACAATCAACGCCAAACGACCCCATATGGCAAGCAGATGCCGGGAATTATCTGTGCTACACTCCGGTCACAGGCATGACCAACAAAACGAGGATCGCAATGCGCCGACTGATACTGCTGCTATATCTGGGGGCGTTCCTATCGGGCGCACAGGCGCAGGAAAGCACCTGCGGCGGGCCGGATGCGCCCTGTGTCGCGGGCGAGGCCGAGTATCTGCTGGCCCTGCCTGACGGGGTGCAGGGCGCGCCCGTGGTCATCTTTCTGCACGGCTATGCGGCGACACCGAAAGCGGTGATGGGAAATGATGCTCTGGTCGGGGCGTTTACCGCGCGCGGGTTTGCGGTGGTGGCCCCGGCGGGGCAGGTCGATATCGGCAATCCCAAGGCGCTGGATTGGGGCGTGCATGACGGGCACCGCTGGCCGCGCGACGACAAGGGCGCGCTGGAAGCGGTCAAGGCGGACGCACTTGCCCGGTTCGGGTTCGACCCCGACCGGGTCTTTCTAGCCGGATACTCTCGCGGCGGCTCGATGGTTTGGGATATCGCCTGCCAGACCCCGGATTTCGCGCTCGGCTACGCCTCGGCTTCGGGTGCCTTCTGGGAGCCGATGTGGCGGCGCTGCAAGGGGCCGGTGCACATGCACCACTCGCACGGATTTGCCGACCGGACGGTTCCGCTGGAAGGCCGGGAAGTCACCTTTGGCGGCTGGGATTTCGAACAGGGCAGTGTTTTCAAGTCTCTGGGGATCCTTGCCGAGACCAATGGCTGCGGGCAGATGGCGGATACCGTTTCGGCCAAGGGCGCGCGCTGGAACAAGGCATGGACCAAGTGCCAGGCCGGATCGCTGGTATTCTCGCTTGGCCCAAACGGGCATGGACGGCAACCGGACTGGGCGGACAGTGTGGCGGAGTGGTTTACAACCCTCTCGGCCCCTGACCGCGCACCCGACTGAAAGCCCGGCTCAGTTCACAAGCCCCGCATTGGTGAGGTAGGTTGCCATGCCCTCGATATTGAGCGGGCGCCAGGCTTCGTACTGGCCCCAGTCCTTGTAATCGTCGAGCGTCAGTTCGGCCTGGATGTCTGCGACCGGTTTGCCTGCCTTGAGACCTTCAAGCACACCGGCGCGCAGAGTTTCGAAATAACCCAGATGCTCGGCCAGATCCTCATGCGTGCCGATCTTGCCGTGGCCGGGAGCGAACACCTCGAAATCGAGTGCCATGGCGGTCTTGATCTGGTTGATCCAGTCATCCGCATTGGCGCCGCCCAGCGTCTGATAAGGCAGCCGGTCGGGCGCGGCGACATCGACGATGAAGCCCACATTCTCGGGGCGGACAACGACGGCCAGCATGTCCTCGCCATGGCCCGGGCCGAGATAGGTCAGTTCCAGGGTCTTGCCGCCCAGTTCGAGCGTGTGGCTGTCGCCGATGCGGAGATCCGGGGTTACGCCGTCGATGGCGTCGGGGGCGTTTGCATGGACGATCACCTGTGCGCCATCATGGGCGGACCCGCCCGAGGCGTGGTCCAGATGGCTGTGCGAATAGATCAGGTGCGTGACCGGCTGGTCGGTGATCTGGCCCAGATTTTCGTTCAGCCACGCGCCCGCACCGGCGTTGATCGGATCGACGCGGATTGTGCCTTCGGGCGTGGCAACGATCAGGGATTGATGGAAATTGTTGCGGAAGAGATAGACATCGCCCTTGACCGGGATCAGTTCGCGCTGCGCGTCCTGCGCCAGAGCCGCGCCGCCGACTGTCAAAAGGAAAACGGAAACGAGGGTTCTTGCAATCATCGAAGTATCCTCCGTGTTATGAATACCCCAAGATGCCATCCGGCTTGCCGTTACGGCAACGCGCCTCTGCTCACATGATTGTGAACCGGATCAGGTCAGCCGTGCGGTCAGCAGTTTGAGCGAGGCGGCGCCGAAGAGAAGCCCGAAGGCCAGATCGAACCCGCGCTTGGCGCGCAGATAGGCGCGGGCAATGGGCGGGGCCGAAAACAGCAGGGCATAGCCGATGAAGACGGTGACCGACGTGGCGGACAGGGCCGCAAACAATAACCAGACCGACAGGGTGCCCGCCGCCGGGACCAGGGCAATGGCATAGATCGAACCCCATGCAAGGATTGCCTTGGGGTTGGTCAGATGCAGGGTCAGCCCCTTGAAGAAGAACGCCTTGCGCGGGGCCGCAACGGGGGCGACCGCCGAGCCGCGCCATGCCGAGCGCAGCGATTTGAGCGCGAGATAAAACAGATAGGCCGCACCGGCATAGCGCACCGCCTCGAACAGCCAGGCATTGGCCAGCATCAGGGCGGAAAAGCCAAGCCCCGCGGCAATGCCCCAGATCGCCGAGCCGACCACGACACCCGCCGCAATCGCCACGCCAGCCGCCCGGCCATGCGCCATCGACGTGCCGGATATGGCCAGCGTCGCCGGACCGGGGCTGCCCCCGGCCAGAGCCCAGCCGATCAGGATGACGGGGAGCGGGATCAGCAGGTCGGTCACGCGCGCGCCTCGTCCATCAGTTTGCGCATTTCCGCGATTGCCGGGGTCAGGCCGCGAAAGATCGCTTCGCCGATCAGGAAATGGCCGATGTTCAGCTCGCGCACCTCGGGGAAGGCGGCGACGGGTTTGACGGTGTCATAGGTGAGGCCATGGCCCGCGTGCACCTCGAGCCCCAGCGAATGGGCAAAGGTGGACATCTGGCGCAGCGCTTCCAGTTCGCGTGCGGCGTCTTCCATCCGGCCTTCGGCATGGGCATCGCAATAGGCGCCGGTGTGCAGTTCGATCACCTCGGCGCCGATGCGGTGCGCGGCCTCGATCTGCCTCATGTCAGCGGCGATGAAGATCGACACGCGGCACCCGGCCTCGCGCAGGGGGGCGATGAAGTGGGCCAGTTTGTTTTCCTCGCGCGCGACTTCGAGCCCGCCTTCGGTGGTGCGTTCCTCGCGCTTTTCGGGGACGATGCAGACGGCGTGCGGCTTGTGGCGCAGGGCGATTTTCTGCATCTCGTCGGTCGCGGCCATCTCGAAGTTGAGCGGCACCGACAGCACCTCCATCAGCCCGTCGATATCGGCGTCCGAGATGTGGCGGCGATCTTCGCGCAGGTGCGCGGTAATGCCGTCGGCGCCCGCTTCTTCGGCCAGCCTGGCGGCGCGCAGCGGGTCGGGATAGGCCCCGCCGCGCGCATTGCGCACAGTGGCCACGTGGTCGATATTCACGCCGAGACGCAGATGGGTGTCAGACATCGTTAGAATCCTTTTCCTGCCCTGTGGCCGAGCCTAGAGGCTTTGACGGCACCGCGTCAGCCCTTACCTGGGCCAAACGTTTGATTTGGTCGAATTTCTTTTTGATCTTGGTGCGGCGGCGCTGCTGATAGGTGCGCACCAATGGCAGGCTGAGATAATAGCAGACGACACCGGCAATGATGCCGGGCAGGATGCCACCGATCATGTAGGGGAAGAACACCTCGTCATAGAACACGCCCAGCCCGTGCCAGTCGGCATCGCGGTCGGTGAAGAGCGCGATGAAGTTGTCCTTGAGATCCGCCATGGCGTTGGCGAACTTGCCCATAAGCCCCTGAGTTTGCCCCTTTTCGAATTTGGTGCCCAGAAGGAAATGGCCGGTCTGCAGGCTGACCACGCCAATCGGGACATAAGTGAGCGGGTTGCCAAAGAAGGTGCCGCTGAGCGAGGCCAGAAAATTGCCGTTGATCATCCGGGCCACCACGGCGGCGATGACGAAGTGCATCCCGTAGAACGGCGTGAACGAGGCGAAGACCCCGGCGCCGACGCCGCGCGCGATGCGCTCGGGCGAATCCGGCAAGCGACGGATGCGGTGCTTGACGTAGTGAAAGGCGCGGGTCCAGCCGCCGCGCGGGTAGACGAACTCCGATGCGATCTGGACGGGAGAGCGGCGATCTCGGCGCTTGAAAACCACTCCTGACCGTCCTCTCTTAGTCCGTTTCCGCCGCTGCCAGATCGGAATCGCGGAACCGTTCGACCGCCGCCACGTCGCTTTCCGCTTCGAGCGTCAGCATCAACGAATGCAACTGTTCGACATCGCGCAGTTCGACGTTGATCAGCAGGCGGTAAAAGTCCGGTTTCCGATCCACGAATTCAAGGTTTGAGATATTGGCCTTTTTCTCGCCGATCAATGTGCAAATACGTCCCAGCACGCCGGCATCGTTGCCGATGGTCAGGTCGAGCGTGGCGCCGTAAACCGCCGGGTGGGTGCCGGAATGCCAGTGCAGGTCGACCCAGCGCTCGGGCTGGTTTTCGTATTCGCTCAGCCGCGTGCAGTCGATGGCGTGCACGACCACGCCCTTGCCGCGATAGGTGATGCCGACGATGCGTTCGCCCGGCAGCGGCTGGCAGCAGGGCGCGCGTTCGAAGCTTTGCCCCGCTTCCAGGCCGATCACCGCGCGCCGCAGAGGGATGGTTTCGCCCTCGTCGCGGGTGAGTTCGGGATAGACCGCCTCGATCACGTCATGCGCGGTCAGCTCGGCGCTGCCAAGGCGGGCCAGCAATTCGCTGCGGTCCTTGAGGCGCAGATGCCTGGCAGCGGTATCCAGAACCTTGTCGGTGGCCTTGCGCCCGACATGTTCAAAGGCGGCGCGCGCCAGTTCGTGGCCGAGTTTGACAAAGCGTTCGCGGTCCACCTCGCGCAGGGCGCGGCGGATGGCGGTGCGGGCCTTGCCGGTCACCGCGATTTCCAGCCAGGTGACCTGAGGCGTCTGGCCGTCGGCGGTGATGATATCGACCGACTGACCGTTCTTGAGCCGGGTCCAGAGCGGCACCCGGATGCCGTCGACCTTGGCGCCGACGCAGGCGTGGCCGATGCGGGTGTGGATGGCATAGGCAAAGTCGATGGGTGTCGCCCCGCGCGGCAGTTTCACCACGTCGCCCTTGGGGGTAAAGCAGAACACCTGGTCGGAATACATCTCGAGCTTGACGGCTTCGAGGAAATCCTCGTGATCCTCTTCGGTGTCGAACTGTTCGGTCAGGCTGGAAATCCACTTGGCCGGGTCCACCGCAAAGGGGTTTTCCGAGCGCACGCCGTCGCGGTACGACCAGTGGGCCGCAACACCGGTTTCGGCCACGTCATGCATCTGGCGGGTGCGGATCTGAACCTCGACCCGTTTGCCGTCGCGGCCCGACACGGTGGTGTGGATCGAGCGATAGCCGTTCGATTTCGGCTGGCTGATGTAATCCTTGAACCGCCCCGGCACCGCCCGCCAGCGCTGGTGGATCGCGCCCAGCGTGCGATAGCAGTCTTCCTCGGTCTGGGTGATGATGCGGAACCCGTAGATATCGGACAGACGCGAGAAGCCCTGATCCTTTTCCTGCATCTTGCGCCAGATCGAATAGGGTTTCTTGGCGCGGCCGAACACCTCGGCCTCGATGCCCGCCTTTTCCAGCTCGTGCCGCATGTCACCGGTGATGCGATGGATCACGTCGCCGGTTTCACGTTGCAGGGTGATGAAGCGACGGATGATGGACTGGCGGCCTTCGGGATTCAGGACACGGAAAGCGAGGTCTTCGAGTTCCTCGCGCATCCATTGCATGCCCATCCGGCCTGCCAGCGGCGCGTAGATATCCATCGTCTCGCGCGCCTTGACCACCTGTTTTTCCGGGCGCATCGCCTTGATGGTGCGCATGTTGTGCAGACGGTCGGCCAGCTTGACCAGAATGACCCGCAGGTCCTTGGACATGGCCATGAACAGTTTGCGGAAGTTTTCCGCCTGTTTTGTTTCGTGGCTGGACAGTTGCAGGTTGGTCAGCTTGGTGACGCCATCGACCAGCTTGGCGACCTCATCCCCGAACATCTCGGCCACCTGGCCATAGCTGGCCTTGGTATCCTCGATGGTGTCATGCAGCAGGGCGGTGATGATGGTGGCGTCATCCAGACGCTGTTCGGTCAGAATGGCGGCAACGGCGACCGGATGGGTGAAATAGGGCTCGCCCGAGTGGCGGAACTGCCCCTCGTGCATCTTGTCGCCGAACTCGTAGGCCCGTTTCAGGCGATCGGAATTGGTTTTTGGATTGTAATTGCGGACCAGCGCAATCAGGTCTTCAGCAGAAATCATCCGGTCCGCACCTTCCCGTATCCGGGTTACCCCTGGCCCTGAGCCTCCATGAGGGCGCGCAGGAGCTTTTCTTCGGACATGTCGTCAGCGGCGGGCTTGTCCGATTCGGCACCCATCAGCAGGGCCATCTGGTCCTCTTCGGGCTCGTCGACCTCGATCTGGGTCTGGTTGGCTTCGATCAGGCGTTCACGCAGTTCGTCGGCCGTCTGGGTTTCGTCGGCGATTTCGCGCAGGGACACAACGGGATTCTTGTCGTTGTCACGGTCCACGGTGATCCCGGCGCCGGCGGAAATTTCGCGCGCGCGATGGGCGGCGAGCATCACCAGCTCGAACCGGTTCGGAACCTTGTCTACGCAGTCTTCTACCGTCACGCGGGCCATGAGGCACTCTCCAATCAGAAACCGTGTCAGGAAGGGGCTTATCTAAGGCGGAATCCCCGGCTTGACAAGCGCGAAATACCAACAAATCGGCAATCAGAGCGGTCTGACCGCCGCCACGTCGCCCCGAGGCAGGTCCGCCAGCATTTCTGTGACGGTCCGGCCCAGAACCGGATGCCGCCAGCCAGGGGCCACATCGGCCATCGGCACCAGGACAAAGGCCCGGTCCTGAAGGCGGGGATGGGGCAGAATCAGCTGTTCGGGCGCGACCCTGACCTGATCTTCGGGTGGCAGGTTGAACCAGCGGTCATATTCCCGCGCGTCGGGCAGCACACTGTCCTGCCAACAGACGATGTCGAGGTCGAGCGTGCGCATGCCCCAGCGCTGTTCGCGTGCCCGCCCAAAGCGGTGTTCCACGCGGTGCAGAAGATCAAGCAATCCTTCGGGCGCAAGGTCTGTCTCCAGCAGCGCCGCCGCGTTCACGTAATCGGGTCCGGCCCCCGCCGGAAAGCAGGGCGTGGCATAGAATCGGCTGGCGGCGCGAATCGTCGCCCCTTCGTCGGCAAGCACGTCCAGCGCAAGTTGCAGGGTCGTCTGCGGGTCGGAGCCGTCGAAATTGAGGTTCGCCCCCAGTGCAATAACGGTTTCTTGTCTGCTATTGTTCATCAAATACTCCATATTCGACCCACAGAATGCTTGCGATAAGTCGCAAAATTCTTACATTAAGACCACCATTTCGCCGATCACTCACCACTCACTCACGCAAATACTCGGCGAAAAGGGTGCACCGGAAGGGAAAAAGTTAATGTTTTATAAAGACGAACGGCTAGCGCTGTTCATCGACGGCTCGAATCTATATGCCGCCGCAAAAGCTCTGGGATTTGACATCGACTACAAATTGCTCCGTCAGGAGTTCATGCGTCGTGGGAAACTTCTGAGGGCGTTCTACTATACAGCGCTGCTTGAAAACGATGAGTATTCTCCGATCAGACCGCTGGTGGACTGGCTGCATTACAACGGTTTCACCATGGTCACGAAACCGGCGAAGGAATACACCGACAGCATGGGCCGCCGCAAGGTCAAGGGGAACATGGATATCGAACTGACCGTGGATGCCATGGAACTGGCGCCGCGCGTGGATCATATCGTGCTGTTCTCGGGCGATGGCGATTTCCGCCCGCTGATTGCCAGCCTGCAACGCCAGGGCGTGCGGGTCTCGGTGGTGTCGACCATCCGCAGCCAGCCGCCGATGATCTCGGACGAGCTGCGCCGCCAGGCCGACAACTTCATCGAGCTGGAAGAGCTGCGCGACGTGATCGGACGCCCGCCGCGCGACATTCCGGCCGAGGATCGGAACTATGCCGCGGCAGGCGGTCGCTGAGCGACACACGATCGGCTGAATTCAGGGGGTTCGGTCAGGGAAAAGCGCGGCCAGGTTCGGATGAGCCTGGCCGCGTCGCTTTAAATATGACTCGTACTGAAACGAGTCATGTTCTAGCGCGCAAAGATGACGGCAGGATGACAAAACCTTGGTCACTTGTCGTATCCGGCGAAATCTCCTACGTGTCGGCGGCAAGGAGATGACGACCATGACCAGACCGCCGCTTTCCCTGTATCTGGCCGCGCCGCGCGGATTTTGCGCGGGCGTGGACCGGGCCATCAAGATCGTCGAGATGGCATTGGAGAAATGGGGCGCGCCGGTCTATGTGCGCCACGAGATCGTGCACAACAAGTATGTCGTGGACGGGCTGCGCGAAAAGGGTGCGGTGTTTGTCGAGGAACTGGAAGAATGTCCCGACGACCGCCCGGTGATCTTTTCGGCGCATGGGGTGCCGAAATCGGTGCCCGCGGATGCCGAGCGGCGCAACATGGTTTATGTCGATGCCACCTGCCCGCTGGTGTCCAAGGTGCATATCGAGGCGCAGCGCCATGCCGAGGCCGGGTTGCAGATGATCATGATCGGCCACAAGGGTCATCCCGAGACGGTCGGTACCATGGGACAGCTGCCCGAGGGCGAAGTTCTGCTGGTGGAAACGGTCGCGGATGTGGACCGGGTTGCGGTGCGCGATCCCGAACGGCTGGCCTTTGTCACCCAGACCACCCTGTCGGTCGATGATACCAAGGATATCGTGGCGGCCCTGCAGGCGCGGTTTCCCGCCATTGTCGGGCCGCACAAGGAAGACATCTGTTACGCCACTACCAACCGGCAGGAGGCGGTCAAGGCCATCGCGCCGAAATCGGATGCGCTGCTGGTCGTGGGGGCGCCGAATTCGTCCAATTCGCGCCGTCTGGTCGAGGTCGCCTCGAAGGCCGGGTGCCGCTATGCGCAGCTGGTGCAGCGCGCCACGGATATCGACTGGCGGGCGCTGGACGGTATCGCCTCGGTCGGCATCACCGCCGGGGCCTCGGCGCCGGAGGAGCTGATCAACGAGGTGATCGACGCCTTTCAGGACCGCTATGCCGTCACGGTCGAGATTGTCGAAACCGCCACCGAGAGTGTCGAATTCAAGGTTCCGCGCGTGTTGCGCGCTTAGGAAAGGGGGCCGCGATGACCAAAGATCGAACCCTGTCCGTCTATAACGCGAAAAGCCAGGCCTATCTGGACATGGTCAGTGACTGGAACGACCCCTGTCTGGACGCTTTCATCGCCGCGATACCGGCGGGGGCGCATGTGCTGGATCTGGGCTGCGGTCCCGGCCATGCGGCGGCAATGATGGCCCAAGCGGGGTTGCGCGTGACGGCGACCGACGGATCAGCCGAAATGGTGCGGCTTGCGGCCCGAAACCCGGGTGTCGAAGCGCGGCAGGAGGTGTTTGACGACATCGCCGGGGTCGATATCTATGACGGGATCTGGGCGAGTTTTTCACTGTTGCACGCGCCCAAGGCCAAGTTACCCCTGCATCTCGCGGCGCTGCACCGGGCCGCGCGTTCCGGTGCGCGGCTGCATCTGGTGCTGAAGCTGGGGCAAGGCGAGAAGGTGGACGAGTTTGGCCGGTTCTATGCCTACTATGAGCGGTCCGAGCTGGAAGACCTGCTTGCCAAGGCGGGCTTTTCCGTCCATTCGCATGTGACCGGGGCCGACGCGGGGTTTTCGGGTCGTGTCGAGGAATGGATTGCAATCACTGCTCATGCCTGAATTGTTTGCCTATACGGACGGGGCGTGCTCCGGCAATCCCGGCCCGGGGGGCTGGGGCGTGCTGCTGCGCGCAGTTGACGGCGAGCGTATCCTGAAGGAGCGCGAGCTGAGCGGTGGCGAGGCAGAAACCACCAACAACCGGATGGAACTGCTGGCCGCGATCAACGCACTGGAAACGCTGGAGCGGCCCACGCAAATCACCGTCGTGACCGACAGCGCCTATGTCAAGAACGGGGTCACCGGCTGGATATTCGGGTGGAAGAAAAACGGCTGGCGCACGTCAAACAAGAAGCCGGTCAAGAATGTCGAGCTGTGGCAACGGCTGGACGAGGCGCAGGCCCGTCATCAGGTGACCTGGGAATGGGTCAAGGGCCATGCGGGACATCCGGAAAACGAGCGCGCCGATGAACTGGCGCGCGCGGGCATGAAGCCGTTCAAGAAGCCCGCTCAGTCGCAGTCATAGAATTTCTTGCGCCCGCCGATACAGTCGGATGGCCGGATGGGCACCATCTTGGTGGCGTCCTTGCGTGTGACGAATCCGGGAACCCCTGTGACCTCGTTTGTATCACTGTCGTCCGTCTGGGCGGGTTTGGCAGCCTGGGTCGTGCGCTGTGTGGTCGTCTGTGTCCTGGGCTTTGTCGTGCGGGTCGGTGTCGATGTACGGGCCACCTTGGGGCAGGCAATTCCCGGCTTGGCCTCGATCGCGGCGACAAGTTCCTGATACCCGCGCACGCCGTCCTGATAGCTGTCGGTCAGCGGCATCCCCGCCTGTTTGAGAAACGCCGCCGTAGCCGCCTGTGAGCGTCGCCCGAAATCGCCGTCAATGGCCCCAAGGTAACAACCCCTTTCCTTCAACCGCGTCTGCGCCAGCCGCGTCGCTTCTTCAAGGGTCATCTCGGGTTCCGGTTCCACCTCGGGTTCTGGGTTCTGCGCGGCCTCCGGTTCCGGTTCGGCTGCGGGTTCCGGATTGGCCAAAGCCGGCGTTTGCGGTTCTTCGGTGGCGGGCATCGCGGCGATAACTTCGGATCGGGGCGCCGGTGCGGTGGCATCGGAAGAAATCGCCGTACGATTGGCAGGCCTGAGTTCTTCGCGTTTTTCCAGGGCGAAAGCATAGAGGGGATGCGTGCTTTGATCCTCGAACTTGATGAGGAAGGCATCCCAGGCTTCGAAACTTCCCGCGCGGTCGGCCTCGATGAAGTCTTGCGAGATCGACGCTGTCGGGGGCGGTGGCACGCTTGGTTGTGGTTCTGGCGCGGCCCGGCCCGTGCCGCTTTCGGGGTTGATCACGTATTCGCCGCCGCCGAGCGAGGAATAGACGAAGGGCGCGGCCCCCGGCACCGATTGGCGCATGCTGTCGCGGACACGGCCCAGCAGTTGGCGCACATCCGTCGGCGGCCCCGCCATCGCATCAAGGAAGGCGGCGGTGAAGGGCGAGTTGCCGCCGGTTCGTCCGTCGGGCGTGATTTCACCAGCGGCGGCAGCGTAGGCGATCAGCGTGTCGGATTCGTTGGTCTGGACATCCGCGAGACCCTGCCGGGCGCTGCGGGTGCCGCCCTGCTGTTTCATGCGGGCCAGGAAAGGGTTGTTGCGGCACGCGTCGAGCACCACCATCTTCATCCGCCGTGCGCCCGAGATCTGGCGCAGGATCAGATCCATCTCGACCATTTCCAGACCGGCGTCGCGCACATCTTCGAGGCGGGCATCGACCGGCATCAGATAGTTGGTGCCGCCGATCTCGATCCCGTGCCCGGCGTAATAGACCATGGCGATTTCCGAACGATCCGCTATCGCGCGGAAATTGCGCAGCGTTTCGCGCATCTGCACGCGGTTGAGGTTGTCGGCGCGGACGACCTCGAACCCCTGATCTTCGAGCAGGACAGAGACGGCGGCGGAATCATTGCGGGGATTGTCCAGCGGCGCGACCGCCTGATAGTCGGAGTTTCCGATTACCAGCGCCACCCGGTCGGCCCATGCGCAGACCGGCAGGATCAGAATAATCAGAATGGCCGCCAGAAACTTCATCGGCACCTCGGGTTACACGTCACGGACAGTCTATCCGAGAATTGGCCCGCCTCAAAGGATGCTGGTCACACAGATTATCGGCGGAAGTATTTTTGCCAGATCCAGATCACCAGCAAAGCCCCCAGCACCGCGCCGACGAAGCCCGAAAGCCAGCCCATCATCGTCGCAAGCCCGCGCAGGACAAAGCCGCCGAGCAGCGCGCCGACGATGCCGATGGCCATGGTGGTGGGAATGTCGGCCTCGATCCGCATCAGGCGGGTAGCGAGAAATCCGGCGGCGGCACCGATGACGATCAGGGCGACGACGGGCATGTCATTTCCTCCAGTGCGTGGGCACGATGATCAGCGCGCCTATGGACGAAATCACCGCGTTCAGGCCCGGAGAGCCGAAGCCGATCCCGAACATTATGCGGAAGAAATGGAAGATGAACGCGCCGCCGACACAGATGATGATGGATTGCACATAGCCGTTGCGGGTAAAGCCGGTCGCCTCGGACAGGTATCCGACGATCCCGGCAATGATGACCGTTCCCATCAGGATCATGAACATGCGGGCGCCCTCCGTCTAAAGCCGGGTTCCCGCGCCAACCGGGAAACCGCGCAGGAACGTCTTATTATCCTGCGCGCCTTTGCCCGCTCTTTGCAAGCGCAGCAGATCGACCGCGCCGGACCCGCAGGCCACGCGCAGGGTGTCGTTGAGAACCTCGCCCGGTTCCCCCTGCCCCTGCGCCAGCCGCGAGGCCAGCAGTTTGACCCGTTCGCCTTCGATTTCGGTCCAGGCTCCGGGGAACGGCGACAGGCCCCTGATCTGACGGTCGATCTCGGCGGCGGGCCGGGTCCAGTCCACCCGTGCCTCGGCCTTGTCGATCTTGGCGGCATAAGTGACGCCCGCATCCGGTTGCGGGGCGGGGGCGAGTTCGGGCAAGCGGGCCAATGTCTCGACGATCAGAGATGCACCCATGGCCGACAGGCGGTCGTGCAGTTCGGCGGTGGTTTCCTCTGCGCCGATGGGTGTGGCTTTGCGCAGCAGCACCGGGCCGGTGTCCAGCCCCGCCTCCATCTGCATGATGCAGACGCCGGTTTCGGCATCCCCGGCCATGATTGCCCGGTGGATCGGCGCGGCCCCGCGCCAACGCGGCAACAGGCTGGCATGGATATTGAGGCACCCCCGCGCGGGGGCATCCAGAATGGCTTGCGGCAGGATCAGGCCGTAGGCCACCACGACGGCCACGTCGGCCTGAAGCGCGGCAAAGGCGGCCTGTTCGTCGGGCGATTTGAGGGAAACCGGGTGACGCACCTCAAGGCCCAGCGCCTCGGCGCGGGCATGAACCGGCGTGGGGCGGTCTTTCTTGCCGCGCCCGGCGGGGCGCGGGGGCTGGCAGTAGACGGCGGCGATGTCGTGACCGGCACCAACCAGCGCGTCGAGCACCGGGACAGAGAAATCGGGAGTGCCCATGAAGATGACGCGCATGATCTGCTCCGGGGTTGTGGCGGGGTGCCGGGCTGAAGCCCGGCCTACGGGCGTTAGGTTTGTTTGCGCGCCTTGCGCAACAGCATGTCACGTTTGACCTTGCTGAGGTTGTCGAAATACATCCGGCCATTCAGATGGTCGATCTGGTGCTGCACGCTGGTCGCCTCGATGCCGACGAAGTCGCGGCGGTCGACGATGCCATGTTCATTGAGGTATTTGACCGTCACGGCGCGGGGCCGCTTGATCGTAGCCGCGACGCCGGGCAGGTTCGGGCTGGCCTCTTCATGCTCGCGCAGCTCGATCGAGCGGTGCAGGATTTCCGGATTTGCAAGGCGCACCGCCCGGCCCCGCTCGGCCGAACCATCCACCACCGCCAGTCGCAGCATCACCCCGATCTGCGGCGCGGCAAGGCCGACGCCCGGCATCGCCTCCATCGTGTCGATCATGTCGTCCCAGATCGCGCGGATCTCGTCGGTGATCTCGGGCACTTCGGCGGCCTTGCTGCGCAGGCGCTTGTCGGGCCAGGGCAGGCAGGGGCGTACGGTCATTGATGTTTCTCCAGGTATTCGGCCTCGACGCGCGCGCGGTCCGCGCCGGTTAGGTGGTCGAGCGTGACCGTGCCGTTCAGATGGTCGAACTCGTGCTGGATGCAGCGCGCCTCAAACCCGTCGAAATCGGCCATATGGATATCGCCTTCGGGGGCGGTCCACTGCACGGTGACAGCCTTTGGCCTTTCGACCGCAACCGCAATGCCGGGGATCGACAGGCAGGCCTCTTCCATCACCACGGGGATACGCTCGGCGGCCATGATGACGGGATTGATCATTGCCAGTGGCGCGGGCTCTCCCTCTTTCCAGCCGCAATCCATGACAAAGAACCGTTGCATCACCCCGACCTGCGGCGCGGCCAGCCCACGGCCCTGCGCGGCATACATGGTGTCGAACATGGACCGGATCAGATCCTGCGGCACGATGGTTTCGACCGGGTCGCATTTCTGCGACAGTCGGGGGTCGGGCCATGTCAGGATCGGCAGGACGCTCACGCGCGGGCCTTCTCGCGCTTCAGCTTCTGCATCTTGCGGGTGATCATCTGGCGCTTGAGCGGCTTGAGGTAGTCGATGAACAGCTTGCCATCCAAATGATCGATCTCGTGCTGGACGCAGGTGGCCCACAACCCGTCAAAGGTTTCCTGCTGCAGGTTTCCGTTCCGGTCCATCCATGCCACATCGACCACCTTGGGGCGCGTCACCTCGGCATATTGCTCGGGGATCGACAGGCAGCCTTCCTCGTAGACATTGGTTTCATCCGAGGCCGCGATGACCTGCGGGTTGAACATCACCAGCGGGTGGGGCGCTTCGCCATCTTCCTTGACGCAGTCCAGCACGATCAGCCGATCCAGCACACCGATCTGAGGCGCGGCCAGCCCGATGCCCGGCGCGTCATACATCGTTTCGAGCATGTCGTCGGCCAGCTTGCGCAGGTCGTCGGTGATGTCGGCCACCGGCGCGCAGACCTTCTTCAGGCGCGGGTCGGGATGGATCAGAATAGTGCGTTTCATGAGGGTGATTTAGGTCATTCGGCGCCGCGCCGCAACGCCCCCCTTGCAACCGTCGGAATTGAGGTTAGCTTTCCCGCGATCAAACGGAGCAGACATGACTTTCAACGACCCTACCGACCGCCGCGGCACCCACAGTTCAAAATGGGACAAGATGGAGCAACTCTATGGCGTCTCGCCCGATGACGGGCTGGCGATGTGGACGGCGGATTCCGATTACAAGACCGCGCCCTGCGTGATCGAAGCGGTGCAAAAGGCGGCGGAACATGGCGTGTTCGGTTATTCCTGGGAACATCCCGAATACCTGCAGGCGGTGCAGTGGTGGATGAAGGCCCGGCACGGCTGGGACATCGACACCGACTGGGTGCTGACCTCGCAGGGGCTGGGCAATGCGATTGCGCTGTGTCTGGACGTGTGGAGCGCGCCGGGGGACGGGGTGGCGATCTTTACCCCGGTCTAT
The DNA here is from genome assembly GCF_059612845.1 of Ruegeria sp. YKSE079. Classification (NCBI taxonomy): domain Bacteria; kingdom Pseudomonadati; phylum Pseudomonadota; class Alphaproteobacteria; order Rhodobacterales; family Roseobacteraceae; genus Ruegeria; species Ruegeria sp. YKSE079. The sequence goes on from NZ_JBXWRJ010000028.1 coordinate 46,434, forward strand.
CACGAGTTTGCGCACAAGGTGAACAAGTCGGGTCGCCGGGTGGTGGAATGCCCGCTGGTGCGGCAGGGCGAGACCTATGTGCTGGATCTGGACGACGCGCAGGCGCGGCTGGACGGCTCGGAGAAGCTGCTGCTGTGGTGCTCGCCGCAGAACCCGTCGGGTAGAGTTTGGACGCCCGAGGAGCTGCGCGCGGTTGCGGCATTCGCGGAACGAAACGGGCTGATCCTGGTCTCGGACGAAATTCATCACGATCTTGTCTATGCTGGTCAAAAATACGTACCGATGGATGTGGCCGCGCCCGAGGCGCGGGCGTGGACGGTGACCCTGACGGCGGCGTCCAAGACATTCAACATTGCCGGACAGCGGACCGGCAACATGATCATTCCCGACCCGGAATTGCGCAAGGTGATACGGCATCGGCTGGCGACTCTGGATTACGCGCCCGCCGCCCTTGGCGTGGCAATGATCACCGCCGCCTATTCGCCAGCCGGGGCCGCGTGGGTCGATGCCCAAATGGCGCATCTGGACGGCAACAGGCGTCTGTTCGACGACACCATCGCATCAATCCCCGGCCTGTGGTCTATGCCGTTGCAGGCCACCTATCTGGCCTGGGTCGATTTTTCGGGCACCGGAATGAACCATGACGAGTTCGTCCGCCGCCTGCGGCAGGATGCGCGGATTGCCACGTCGTCCGGTCCCGGATTCGGAACCGGGGGCGAGACGTTCGAGCGGTTCAACCTGGCAACACAGCGCGCGCGTGTCGAGGAGGCCTGTACCCGGCTGCGCAGCGCCTTTGCCGATCTGCAATAGCCATGCTACGGCGCCTGACCGTCCTGATGGCGTTGTGCCTTGTCGCCGGGGCGCTTTGGGTCGGATGGGCGCGTTTCGGCCCGCGCCCTGTGGCGCCGCCGATGGCGCCCGAGGCCGAGCGGGTCGATCGCATCCTGATCGAGAAATCCACCCGCCGCCTGACAGCGACGCTGGACGGTGCTGTGGTGATGCAGGCCGATATTGCGCTGGGGTTCAGCCCCGAAGGCGACAAGGCGGTCGAAGGCGATGGCCGCACGCCCGAGGGCGTCTTTACGATCAACCGCCGCAACCCGCAAAGCGCCTTTCACCTGTCGCTGGGCATCGACTACCCGCAGCCTGAAGACATCGCGCGGGCGCGCGAGGCCGGAACCGATCCGGGTGGCGATATCTTCATTCACGGGCAACCAAACGGTGTCGTCGGGATGACCCTGCCGGGCGACTGGACCCTGGGTTGCATCGCCGTGTCCAATGACGAAATCACGCGCCTTTGGCGTCTTGCCGACGTCGGGACGATCGTCGAAATCCGGCCCTGACGATCAGTCGTCCTTGCCCAGAAGCGCAATCGGCGCATCCGGCGAACGATAGAAATCCAGAGGCGCCTTGTCGGCGGCCAGAGTGTTGCGTTTGAACTCGTAACGCATCTCTCCGGCTTCTTCTTCTGCGGCAACAATCAGGCACTGATAAAGGTGATTGGTTCCATCGTAGAGATCAACGAGACCGCGCAGACGCGGAGTCGTTTCGGCCTCGACCGCGAATCCGCTTTGCCACAGACGCAGGACGCGAAAGTATTCCTCGCCCGCTTCGACCCGCAAACGGCTTGTTTTCTTGAGTGTTGCAATGCGCGCGGCATCCAATTCCTTGCGCATTTCCTCGGAAATGTATGTGGTCATAAAAATCTTTCCCCCTCACGTAACCTTAAGTTTGCAATGGGTTTTGTAAAAATCCAATGAAAGATTTCCGGTGACGGCGTTGCGTTGCAATCGTGTCGCAAGGAATGCGCACCATGTGCGCGAGCGCAGAAAGCGTGCGCGGGCCTGATGGTGGTCAGGCGGCGCGGGCGGCCCTATTTTTTGGAGTGTCTCTCGAAACCGGAGGTAAGCGCATGGGACTGCTCGTGGACGGCAAATGGCAGGACAAGTGGTATGACACGAAATCCAACGGCGGCGCGTTCAAGCGGTCGGCGGCGCGGTTCCGCAACTGGATCACCGCCGACGGCGCGCCGGGCCTATCTGGCGAGGGTGGATTTCAGGCGGCGTCGGGACGTTATCATCTTTACGTCAGCTATGCCTGCCCATGGGCGCACCGAACACTGATCTTTCGCGCCCTCAAGGGCCTGACGGATCATGTCGGGGTGTCGGTGGTGCATCCGGACATGCTGGATCAGGGCTGGACGTTCGAGACCGACGCCCATGGCGCGACCGGAGACACGCTTTATGGTTTCAGTCACGCGCATCAGGTATATACCAAGGCCGATCCCGGCTATTCCGGGCGGGTGACGGTTCCGATCCTGTGGGACACCGAGCGGGAAACCATCGTGTCGAACGAAAGTTCGGAAATCATCCGCATGTTCAATTCCGCCTTTGACGGTCTCACCGGGAACACGGATGACTATTGGCCCGTGCCCCTGCGCGACGAGATCGAAGCGGTGAACACCCGCGTCTATGACACGCTGAACAACGGCGTCTACAAATGCGGGTTCGCCACCACGCAGGAGGCTTATGACGCCGCCGTGCATCCCCTGTTCGACACGCTTGAGTGGCTGGAGGAAAGGCTGTCAGCCAAGCGCTATCTGATGGGAGATCGCGTGACCGAGGCCGACTGGCGGTTGTTCACCACGCTGGTGCGGTTTGATCCGGTGTATCATCTGCATTTCAAGTGCAACCGCAAAAGGGTAATCGATTATCCCAATCTCTGGGCCTATCTGCGGGAGTTATATCAATGGCCCGGTGTGGCGGACACGGTGAACATGGCGCATATCGTGCGCCACTATCATTTCAGCCACAACACCATCAATCCGCACCGCATAATCCCGATCAACCCGGTTGTGGATTACCGGGAGCCGCACCGCCGCGATCAGCGTCCGGCTGCGTAATGCTCGACCATGGCTGCCAGGTCTTCGGGCGGGGTGCCGCTTTGGACAAAGGCGCAGGCGTTTGAGCTGTGGGCAAAGATTGATCCGTCGGAAAAGAAGGTGGTGTTGGTGACAAAGATCACCCGCGCATCGGGGCGGCGATAGCTGGCAAAATCGGCCACCGCAAGCGCACTGCCCTTTTCCAGCACGAGATCGAGGACAATGATATCGAAGGCGGTGCCATAGAGCGCCAGAATGGCCTCCTCCTGCGTCAAAACCAAGGTGGCTTCGGTCCCCTGCCGTTGCAGGTGACGCTGCCAGACCCGGCCAAGATCCGGGTTGCTTTCAACGATCAGAACCTTCATTTGCGGCACCCTTGGCACGGTTGGCATGTATCTCGTGCCGTCCCCCTAGCCCCGTGATCCGGTCAATTGCTTAACAAAATGTTAACATGCCCGAAGCGGCCCTTGTTTCGGGCGGTTTCGCTTGTGCAGACGGCAAGAATCCGCTTGAAGCGGGCAGAATGCAGCATTTTCAGGCAGAGAGTCGCAATGGCGCAATCGCCGGACATGGACCAGAACACCATCGACCCCCGCGCCCGACGCGACCATGGCGGCGGGCTGGACGGCGCGATGAAGCGCTATGGCGGCGCGCGGGCGGATTGGATCGACCTGTCGACAGGTATCAACCCGTCACCCTATCCGGTGTCCGGCTTGCAGGCGACCGATTGGGCAGAGCTTCCCGATCACGGCGCGTTCGAGGCGCTGGTGTCGGCGGCGCGGACATTCTGGCAGGTGCCGGCTGAGGCCGCTATCCTGCCTGCGCCGGGTGCGTCGGCGCTGATTGCCCGAATTCCGGCGCTGGCTCCTGCCGGGTCGGTGCAGATCACCCGCCCCACCTATAACGAACATGCTGCCGCCTTTGCCGCGCAGGGCTGGGACATCCGCGACGTTGGGCCTACGCAGGCGCGGGTCATCGTGCATCCCAACAACCCCGATGGCCGCCTGTGGCGTGAAGCGGAAGCCGATGCGCCTTTGACCGTGATCGACGAAAGCTTTTGCGATGTGACACCTGCGGCCTCGCTGATCCATCTGGCCGAACGTCCCGGCACGGTGGTTCTGAAGAGCTTTGGTAAGTTCTGGGGGCTGGCCGGATTGCGGCTTGGCTTTGCCATCGCCCGACCCGACACCATCGCCCGGCTCAACGACCTGACCGGCCCCTGGGCGGTTTCGGGGCCGGCGCTGCAGATCGGGGCGCAGGCCCTGACCGATACCGACTGGGCGGCGCGCACCCGCGCGCGCCTGGCGCAGGAGGCCAGGCAGCTGGATGCGCTTGTCACCGGAAAGGGTGCCGAGCTTGTCGGGGGCACTACCCTGTTCCGACTCTATGAGGTCGATGACGCTGCTGCATGGCAGGACCGTTTGGCGCGTGCCCATATCTGGAGCCGCGTCTTTCCCTATTCGCGGACCTATCTGCGGCTGGGCCTGCCGCCTGCACAGGGTTGGGACCGGCTGGAGGCTGCGCTGTGAGCACCGCGTTTCTGCTGGCTGCGGCGATGGCGCTGGACGCCGCGCTGGGAGAACCCGAGTGGCTGTGGTCGCGGGTGCGGCATCCGGCGGTGCTGATCGGCAATCTGATCGGAGCGCTGGACAGGCGGCTGAACCGGGGCGGCAACCGGCGCCTCAAGGGTGCTGCAGTCGCCCTGTTTCTGGTCGCGGCGGCAGTGATTGCGGGTCAGGTTCTGGCTGCGCTTGGGCCGGTGGTGGAAATCCTGGCCTGCGCCATTCTGCTGGCTCAGAAGTCGCTTGTGACGCATGTGTCCGACGTGGCCGATGCCATGCGCCGGTCCTTGCCCGAGGGGCGGGCGATGGTGGCACGGATCGTATCGCGCGACACTTCGGCCATGGATGAAAGCCAGATCGCGCGGTCGGCCATCGAAAGCGCGTCAGAAAACCTCAGCGATGGGGTGATTGCGCCTGCCTTCTGGTTTCTGGTTGGCGGTCTGCCGGGGCTGCTGGTGTACAAGGCGATCAACACGGCGGACAGCATGATCGGCTATCGCACCGAAAAGTACCTTGAATTCGGCTGGGCTTCGGCACGGCTGGATGACCTGTTGAACCTGATCCCTGCGCGGCTGACCGGTTTGATGATCGTGGCCTTGGCCCGTGGGTTCGGCCAATGGCGCGAGACCGTTGCCGACGCCCGACGCCATGTCTCGCCCAATGCGGGCTGGCCCGAGGCCGCAATGGCCCGCGCGCTGGACGTGGCCCTTGCCGGGCCGCGCAGTTATCACGGTCAGATCCGCGATCTGGCCTGGGTCAATGGCGCGGCGCGCAGAACCATCGGTGCTTTCGAGATCACTCGCGCCGTCGACATGCTGTGGCGCGTTTGGGGCCTTGTCTTTGCGCTCGTTCTGCTGTGGTTTGTGCTGACATTGATATTCTGACCCGACAAGAGGGATTGACCCGCAAGATGCGACTGTTTTCTGCCGCCGTTTTCGCCCTTCTGCTGTCCACCGCAGCCCAAGCCCAATGCGGAGGCGATTTCAACACCTTCGTGCAGGCGCTGAAACAGGAGGCGGTGACGAAAGGCCATGACAGCGCCCGGGTCAACGCATTCTTCAAGGGCGTCAGGCAGGACGGCAAGGTACTGAAGGCCGACCGGGCGCAGGGAGTGTTCCAGAAACCCTTCATCGATTTCTCGCGGCACCTGATTTCGCAGAACCGGATCGACCGGGGGCAGGCAATGTCACAGAAACACGATGCGGTGTTCGACCGGATCGAGGCGGAAAACGGCGTGTCGCGCGGCGTGCTGCTGGCCTTTTGGGCGTTCGAAACCGATTACGGCGGCTTTCAGGGAGATTTCAACACCCGCGACGCGCTGGTGACGCTGGCGCATGACTGCCGCCGTCCCGATCTGTTCCGGCCCCAGATATTTGCCGCCATCGCGCTGTATGACCGTGGCAACTTCGATCCGCAACGCACAACCGGCGCCTGGGCAGGCGAGATCGGCATGGTGCAGATGCTGCCGCAGGACATTCTGGACAACGGCGTCGATGCCGATGGCGACGGCAAAGTGTCGCTGAAAACCTCGGCCCCTGATGCGCTGATGTCGGGGGCAAAGATGCTGTCGCATCTGGGCTGGCGGGCGGGTGAGCCATGGCTGCAGGAGGTCACCGTGCCCGCGGATATGGACTGGTCGCTGTCGGGGCCCGGCAAGGGCCGCGCGGTCACGGAGTGGCAGCGGATGGGGGTCCGCGCGCGGAGCGGGTCGTTGCCGGGTGGAATGCAGGCGTCGCTGTTGCTGCCGCAGGGCCATAAAGGACCAGCCTTTCTGGCCTATCCGAATTTCGACGTCTATTTCGAGTGGAACCAGAGTTTCGTCTATGTCCTGACCGCCGCCTATTTCGCCACCCGGCTGGAGGGTGGTCCGATTTATGATGCCGGTAGTCCGGAGCCCGGATTGTCAGGACCGCAGATGAAAGAGCTGCAAGCGAAATTGCAGGCGCGCGGCCACGATGTCGGCAAGATCGACGGCATTCTGGGCGCCGGAACCCGCGCGGCGGTACAGGCAGAGCAGGAAAGGGTGGGTTTGCCCGCTGACGCCTGGCCGACGGCAGAGCTTTTGCGCAGGTTGTAGTGGACAAGTGGTGTCAGGCGGATGAGGGCCGGTCTCTAGCAACTGTATTTCTCAGGCGGTCTGAGCCGACCAGTTTTGCCGAGATTTTAGGAGTGCGTTCGCGATTGTAACGAGCTTTCTAGCGACTGCTGTGATGATGACTTTGT
>NZ_JBXWRJ010000029.1:0-51153 GCF_059612845.1 Ruegeria sp. YKSE079
CCCGAAAACAGCTTTCCGATCATGGAGGATCTGCGCGCCAAGGGGGCGACCGACTATGTCGCCATGCCGATGCCGTTTTCCGACGGGCGGACGAATGTTTTAACGCTGACATGTGATCATCCGCAGGGGTTTACCACGGAAAATCTCGGGCTGGTGTTTGAATGCTCGGCCATCATCGGGCGGTTCTACGAAGTGTTCACACAGCGCGAAAACGCACAGACTCTTCTGGAAACCTATGTTGGAAAACGCACCGGCGCGAGGGTATTGGGTGGAGACATCCGGCGCGGAGACGGGGATGAGATTGATGCCGCGATCATGTTCTGCGATTTGCGCGGCTCGACCATGCTGGAAGAAAAACTGGGGCGAGCAGAATACATCAAGCTGTTGAATGATTTTTTCGAAACCGTCTCTGGTATCGTGCACGAGCATGGTGGTGAAGTTCTGAAGTTCATCGGCGACGCGGTGCTGGCCGTTTTCCCGGCTGGTGATGACCCGGCAATGGCGCGAATTCACTCGCAACGCTCGGCAGTCGAGATTGTCGAACGCTTGGCCGCGTTGCGTGCCACTGGCGTGGGCGCCCGGTGCGATTGCGCAATCGGCCTTTCCTATGGTCGCGTGACATTTGGCAATGTCGGCTCGCAAGAGAGACTGGACTTCACCGTCATAGGTCAGGCCGCCAATATCGCGGCTCGGTTAGGAGATTACGGCAAAACTGCCGGCCACCGAATTGTCGTTTCACAAGACATCGAACCGTCCTGTTCCGACGTGACGCCGTTGGGAAAAGTGCAGCTTCACAACGTGTCAGAGCCGGTTGTTTCGTATGCGGTTCGTACTCAAGCCGACTCCGCCGGAATGGGGCACGACTAGCTTTAGTTCTGATTTTCAATCTTTCCGGCTGAATCGACTAGCTTTTCGGGAGCAGCGCAACAATCATCACCGGCCGCGTCGAAGCAAAGTCAGCGCGATGCTGGCCGAGTTGGTTCCTGTGGCAAACGTTGATATCTGCGATTGCGCCAGGAAAACAGTGGTCAGGCTTGCCAGCTTTTGCGGCTGGGTGAATTGCGACAAGTCAGAAGACCCGGTTCGGGCACGCAGTTTATCTTTGAAGACCTCTAGTTGCTTGTCGATGTCAAGTTGCGCAAATGTGGACGGCAACGCCAGCGCCGTTTCCATCATTTCGCGCAAGGGCGGCAGGCTCATCAGTCGGAACCATTTTGCATCTTCCCTACCCGGACCCCCAGCCAGCGCCGGCAACTCATGCTGTGCGTACAGTGCCACCCGCATGGACTCGTTGGATTCACCAACAGAAATTTCAAAACGGGACGACAGGTTTTTGCGAACGATTTCTGCCATTTGCGCGGACGTTCTGGTTGTCGCCGTCTCTCCGGGACCAAATCCGAAAGCGGCCGAAAAGTTACGATATCTTTGGTCCGAGAGCCGGTTCGCCAACGCGTCATCCGCGCGGGTTCCGTCTTCGAGAACCTTGCGAATAAAGTAGGTGTTGTTGATATCTTCCTCTAACCCAAAAGCCCCCAAAGCAACCCGCAGCAATTGCCGGTCGGATACCAGGTCTTTGGCCGATTTGATACTTGGGATCTTTTCGAGGAAATACTGCGATTCCCGCTCCAGCCTCGGTGATTTGGAGAAAGCCTGAAATTGGGTGAGGTAAGTGCGCTGCAAAAACCGCCACCCAACCAAGCCATCCGAGGGTATTACGGGCCGAAAGCTCATTGCCGGTACGCCATTAACCGTTCCTCGCGAGGCAAGAGTGAGCGCAGCGATTTGAGGCATCTGTAAAACTGCCCGGAAATAAGGGCATCAGTTGCCTCTGCCAGAATCGACCGACTGTCAGGATCGGTGAACACCTGGCTCAACTCTTCGACACGACGAAGCAGTGACAGGCGTGCCTCTTCCCCGCTCATATCCCCCGACAGGACAAGCTGTATTGCATAACACACACGCCTAACCGGGGTTGTGGCTTGATCGGGGTGAATGGCATCGCGCAGCCTCAGCACATTCGCCTGTGGTGTCATGATCGAAAATCGGCTTCGGCGCTCGCCGTTTTCGATCACGACGCCGTTGATCAGAACCCGTTCTTTCGGCGCAAGTTTGAGAACCAGCCCTGTCATGCCGCAAGCTCCACTCGGCGCAACCCCCGCATTACCGCAAGGTTGATTTCTACCAACGGATCCACTGTGGCTTTGCCGGACAAGACCAGGCCGCTGTGGTAATGGGTAAACTCGGCAAGATAGAAGATTCTGGCCCGCAAGTCCTCAGGCAACGCGTTTTCCTTATCCGCAACCTCTGTAGCAAGTAGGGTCCAGAGCCTCCGGTTTTCGTGCAGAGCTTCTGCAAATCGGCCGAACTCGACATTCTGTTTGGAAGCTGCTGATTTCAGTCTGTGTGTAATGCGCGAAATCGCGTCATACTCCGTATCTCGCGGGGTGCTGATCGGCACATGCGCCTGCGCATAAGCTTTCTGAGCGAGTGTTTGCGGTGTCACTTGGGATCCTTCCGATTTCTCTCAGGCTGGGTTTTGTTGCCGGAGCGCGTTTCCGCGCTCCGGCGAGGATCCACAATCAGCGGAACAGCGACAGAATCGTCTGCGGCGCTTGGTTGGCGATCGACAGCGACTGAACCGCAAGCTGTTGCTGGGTTTGCAGAGCCTGCAATCTGGCCGAAGCTTCTTCCATATCCGCGTCGACCATCGCCCCGATTCCGGACTTCAGCGAGTCGCTGAGCTTGGAGACAAAATCCGACTGCGTTTCGATCCGACCGCGAGCCGAGCCGAACGAGGCTGCCGCATCGATCGATGTCTGGATCAGGCTTTCGATTTCAGTCAGCGCACTTTTTGCGCCGGCTTCGGTGGACACATCGATACCAGCCAGCCCCTCAAGGCCGCCCCCAATCGCAACATCCGAAGTTTCAATTGCCTGAAGCGACACATTGTTGCCGGTGCCAGTCTCACCTGTGAAGGTGATCGTAGCGACGCCATCGGACGCGACAGAAACCGACGCAGCGAGGCTGGACCCTGCGGACAGCGTGCCGTCCTCAATAGCCGCAGCGACTCGTTCGTTGAACGCCTTGGCCAACCCGTTTGCAACGTCAGCCTGCGTGTCACCATCACGGGCCACATAGGATACGTCCCGGCTCGCATCATCGAAAGCCGCCCCAACCGTACCCGCAGCACCTGAAATGTTGATCTGGATGCCGGTTCCGGCCGTTACGCTGTCGACGACCAAAGTGGTCGTGGGTGCGGTTGCGGCGCCAGTCAATGCGACTGCAGAGGCAGCATCAAGACCGCCACTGATTGTTGCGCCCGATCCAGCCGCCGCAGCGGTACCAACCGACCAATCAGTCGCTTCGATGCCCAAATCGAACTTACCGACGTCAATGTGGCTGACATCCACCGTGCCATCCGGGTTCCGGTCCAGCGAGCTGAGAACCTGAACTGTGCCCGACCCAGCGGCCGTATCCTTGTTGGTCAGCAGATTGAGGCCGTTGAACTGTGCAGCGCCGACTACCGAGTTGATCTGATCCCGCAGCGCAGAAATGTCGGTCTGGATCTTTCCACGGTCGACGTTTTCTTCCTGTGCGGCAACGATCTTGCCTTTGATCTGAGTCAGCAGATCGGTCACGGATTCGGCACCGTTTTGCGCCACCGCCACGGTCGATTCCCCCAGCGACAGACTGTCGGAAATCCCTTTGAACCCCTTTACATCGGATTCCATGACCTTTGAAATCGCCCACACCGCCGCGTTGTCCTTGGCGGAGGCGACAGACTTGCCAGTCGAAATCTCGCTTTGGGTCATGCCGAGGTTCTTGTTGACCGCCTTCAAGGTCTGCAGCGCGACCATTGCGCCATTGTTCGTCAGAATACTGGACATTTTATTTCCTCTTTCCATGGGTGATTTGTCACCCTGTTTCATCCCGCGCGGAGTAGCGGGCTTGGTGTCTTTCTGACTTTTGCGATTGACCTTGAGGACATCGCGCCACCCGTTCGTTAGGTGCACCCTCAAATTGGGCGATGATGTCCTAATGGATTGCTAAAGGGTGCGGCCTTCATTTGGTCAATTTGAATCAACGCCGATCTATGCCCGTTTTTCCAGGGTTCGGTCATTGCGTATTGCAAAACGATCTCTGCGACCATCGCGCTGATACACCTCAAACCCTTGCTTGACGCGATTCATTTCCGCGATGCGAGAGGCAACATTATGAATACCTTCCATCGCACCCTGCAGCAGGAACTGATTCCTTTCGATCTGGCTTTGTAGTCCGCGCAGCGCGCCCGTTTCGCCGTCCTGACCATTTTTTAATTCGTTGATCAGGCTTTCTTTTTTTTCCGTCAGGGCCTCCAACTGATCAAGTCGACCCTTAATCAATATGGCCTGCTCTTTCTCCAACACCTCAAATAGCGCGCTGATCAGGTCATTCCGACTGTCGTGTGCCATTCTCAGCCTCCATCAAAACGTTGAAAATCATTTCGGTCAGGCCGATACCGCCTGCCTTGGTCATATGTTCCGCTTGCTCGCGAACAAGCATGGATGAAAACTGTTCTTCTCCTACCCCACCGCCAAAAGCACCGCCTGATTTCGTTAGGCCTGCGGATTTCAGCATTTCTGCCAGAAAGGTCGCTTCAACATCTTGCGCCGCTTTCCAGGCGGCTTGGGCCTGGTGAGGAATTGCGCTGTCAAAAGGCACAGACGGTGCGTGTCGCGAAATCTGCATAAGACACCTCGAAAATTACGTTCAAACGGGGTGATGAAATCGTATGGCGGTTAAAAAAAAAATAACCGGTTGGGGATCAATCTGGAGCGATCAACAATTGCGCAGGTGGCAATGAACACAATCAGCCCCATAAATCCGACCGGCTCTGGCCCGGCTGTAGAGCGCCGGCCCGAAACCGCTCTGTCGCGGGACGCCGCACAGCCCCCAAAAGACGCAAGGCCCTTCGACAGTTTCATGAAAGCGGCTGACGACAATAGCACGGCAGAGTCGTCCGATACCGCGCATTTGCCCGACGCAGAGAATTCGGAAACACCGGATGAGAAGCTGGGTCAGGATGATTTGCAGTTTTTATCAACAGGAGCACAAACCCCGGGTGACGAACGTCTCGAAGATGCTCGTGCATTCGAAATTTCTGGGAAACCCAATGCAGACGCGGGTGCGGGTGCGCCAAATTCAGGAAAAGACCAGGTCACCTTGACCAACGACGCGGAACAGCCGCCCGACCCCTTAAATTCTGTCGTACAGAAGGATGACCGATCTCGGGCAGAACCTGAATTAGGAAAGAACACGAAAGCACCAGAGTTCGCTGGCCCGGGCAGTCAATTTCTATCTGCGGTTACAAGCGATGCAGATTTTCGCGCGCGACAATCGCTAGCGGCCATCCGCGCTGGCGCAATTCTGGACTCCGAGAACAGCGGGGCAGCCGTATCGGAGGCCACTGTCAAAGTGGCGGGAAAACTCGAGAACACCAAGGTCGCTGCGGCGGATCTGGCGACCAGCCACGATTCGGAAGAAAAGATCAGAACAGATGTCACGGCTTCTGCCTCACCCACGCCTGCTGAGAAAGCGGACAGCTCTCTGGCGACTGGCTTCAAAGTGATGGCTCAACCAGTACAAATGTCTGCGATGTCCTTTGGCGTTTCAAACCTCGAACGGTTGCTGGATACTGATCGTGCGCACTCCGAACTTTGGCCAAGTTCGCACAGTGATGACACCATTAGCGGGTTTGACGTGACGCAAGTCGGGCTGTCAAAAGAAAACAGTTACATGCCGACGACAAGGGTCGAGACAGTGCGGTTCATCGGCGGACAGTTGTCCGCCGCAATTTCCGCTAAGCCCGGGACTGACAAGATCGAAATAACCCTCAATCCCCAAGAGTTGGGGCGCGTTTCCATGGGGTTGAGCACAAAGGACGACGTCTTGGTTTTATCGATCACGGGTGATCGCGCCGAAACGCTGGACCTGATGCGCCGCCATATTTCAGAGCTTTCCGCCGAGTTTCGCGAACTGGGGTATAACTCTATCTCTTTTGATTTTCACAATCGCGATCAAGGCTCGTCCAGAAAGGAAAAGACACCAAATCCGGAGAGCTCAAGTGACGACCGTGAAATCTTCGATACCCGACCCATTCGAGTTGCGGGATCGGGTCTTGATCTGAGGATTTGAATAATGTCTGGAACTATCGAACCAATCTTGCCTACGAACACCAGAACTTCTGGTACCACATCAGCATCAAGCACGTCCGCACTTACATCCGATTTCGAGACATTTCTCAAGATGCTGACTGCACAGGCGCAAAACCAGGACCCCCTGGAACCTATCGGCTCGTCTGAATATGCGGCACAGCTGGCACAGTTTTCAATGGTCGAACAGCAGGTGAAAACTAATGAAACCCTGTCGGTACTCGTCGCAAAACTGGGACAGCCCGGTTTTTCAGAGTTGGCAGGTTGGGTCGGACTGGAGGTTACTGCAGTTGCACCTGCAAATTACCAAGGCGAGCCGGTGACCATATCCTGGCCTCGTGTACCCGATGCCGACAAAGCTATTCTGAAAATCGTCGATTCAAACGGCGCAACCGTTGACCGAATCGAATTCTCCACCACTACACAATCCGTCGTCTGGAACGGCCAGGACAGCAGCGGAAACGCTGTTCCTTTCGGCCTCTATTCTTTTGCGGTCGAAAGTTATGCCAAGGATGTACTGGTCGAAAACTCTCTGGCGGCGGTGAGTGAAAAAGTCTTTGAAGCGCAGGTGGCAGGTGGCGAAATTACTCTTGTGCTTTCCGGCGGGCAGACGATTTTGCCCTCAGATGTCGCATCGGTGCGAGCGAAGAGTTGATCTAATGGACAGGACAGGTCAAACGGTGGCGAAAAATCGCCAATGCCGAACCGTAATACAAGGAACTCACCTTGACCGTGGACTCGCCTCCTCCGGACGCTTTGATCAAGGACCTGCTGCAATTGGGCGTGTATTGCTCCGGCGACAGGTTCGAAACGCTATATGGCGGGAGGACCAACCGGGTTTGGAAACTCGCGGGCCAGCATTCGGATCAGGTTCTCAAACTGTATCAAAGCGGTTTTGCAAATCCCCTGTTTCGCAATGACGCTCGGCTTGAAGCGGAATGCCTGCGTGTCTTCAAGAGTAGCGGTTTTGTTCCACAACTGAGGGCTACTGGTGTCTGCGGCGCAGAAAGCTGGGTGCTTTATGATCATGCACCCGGATCACCCTGGCGCGAAAACCCCGAGACCGTGGCACATCTTCTGAACAGACTACACAGCAGCAATGTCACGATCCCCGTTCCCGAAGGATGTAACGGAAGCGATGACCTGGCACGCCATGCCGAGGATATCCTGAACCTTTGCGAACCGGATGACCGAGACGTAGTGATGCTCCGCCGCCCCAACAGGGATGTTCCCCCCTTGTCCGACCGACGCTTGATTCACGGCGACCCGGTCGCGGGCAACATACTGATCTCAGGAAAGCGTGCGACGCTCATAGACTGGCAATGTCCCGCCTTTGGCGACCCCTGCGAAGATTTGGCGCTCTTTTTGTCACCTGCCATGCAGTGGCTTTACCGGGGACAACCGCTGAGCCAAGACGAAATCAAGTGTTTTCTGGACGCGTATCACGATGTCGATATTGTCGCGCGATATCATGAATTGCGCCACTGGTTCGGCTGGCGCATGGCTGCCTATTGCCTGTGGCGCAGTCGAAACGGCGCCAAGGACTACGAGACCGGATTGCAGCTGGAACTGGACGCTTTGAGCGATCTCTAGATCACAGATCGGCCAGCCCCATCGCGGCATAGGCCGGCGGCATCAGTATACGACGGCAGCGACCGAACGGGAACTTCTCCGGGCGTCGTGACATCGGGCCGGGGAGACCCGAAGGCTGTCCCATTGCCAAACGCGCCAAGGCGCGCCCGGCATAAGTGCCCATTGCCACGCCGTTGCCATGATAGGCAAAACCCGTGAACACACCGTTTAGACCAGAAACAGGGCCGACGTAAGGCGTCAAGCTGCGCGCGAGACACACCATCCCCGACCACATATTTGTCGCCTCGACCATTGCCCAAGCGGGAAACATACGTTCGAAATCCCGCCTGACTTTTACTCGGATCGCACGCTCAGCGGTTGGGGACGAAAGCAATCCACCGCGCATTCCGAACAGGAACCGCCGATCCGGCATGAGCCGGAAATAGTGCAGCAGATTGCGGGTGTCATAGGCCATCTGATCCGATGTCCAGCCTTGCGCCTCAAGCTCGACTTCTGTCAGCGGGCGCGTCACCATAACCGTGGATTGGGCGGGCATGTACCGACCGGCCAGCCAATCCGGCATGTCCTCGCTTGAATACCCGTTCGTGCAAATCAAAATGGCTTTACATGTAACCCGTCCGTTCGCGGTCGCCACCGTATGGCCCGCCGCCCTGCTTTGGATCGAAAGCGCGGGGCTTTTCTGGAAAAGCCTCGCCCCCGCTTGTTGTGCCGCAAAGGCAAGACCGAACAGATATTTTCGGGGGTTCAAAGCAAAACCGACGGGATAGGTGTAGCCGCCAAAGAATTGGCCACCAAATCCCAATGCCGCCAGATCTTTGCGTTCATGAACAACGCCCCCTGCTTCCGCCCGCCGTCGCACGGCATCCATTGCCCGCGCCGTGTGGGCCAGTTGCGTTTCGCCCCTCGAGTGTTTGTCAGCGTCGATTCCGTGATCCTGCAACAATCGAGACACCAGTTCCACGGACTCGACCTCTGCCGCTTCGAATGCTTCGGTGGCGGTGCGGCCATATCGACGCCGCATGGCATCTTGGCTCAACTTGGACCCGCCGAGACAACAGAACCCGCCGTTGCGCCCGGATGCACCCCATCCCGGTGTTTCGGCCTCAAGCACGGCAGTCGAAACACCGGCTTTAGCAAGATGCAACGCCGCCGAGATGCCTGTGAAACCCCCGCCGACGATGGTCACATCCACCTCAAGATCACCTTCGAGAACTGGCCAAGACGGCGCCTGAATTGTCTGATCCCACCAGCACCCGTTCCGCGGACCAGGCCCATAGGTGTAGTCTGGAAAGATCCGCTTCATTGCGCGCGAGCCGCTGCCTGTTCATCCTGTTTTTGCCGGACCATCGCGCGTTTGGACACCAGCGACGCGGCGATAACCCCTACGGTCACGATGCCGATCATGATGGTGGACAAGGCATTGATTTCCGGGCTGACCCCCAGACGAACCGCCGAGAAGATCTTGATCGGCAAGGTGGTGGCTGAAGGACCGGTGGTAAACGACGCTATGACCAGATCATCCAGCGACAGCGTAAACGCCAGCAACCAGCCCGATATCACCGCAGGCGCAATGATCGGGAGTGTTACCAAACGAAAGGCTTGCGCCGGGGAGCAACCCAGATCAAGTGCAGCTTCTTCCAAGGATTGGTCAAACGTCACCAGACGCGACGAGACCACGACAGAAACGTAGCACATCGAGAACGTCGTATGTGCAAGCACGACTGTGAAAACACCTCGATCCAGACCAATGCCGATAAACAAAAGCAGTAGCGACAAGCCAGTGATTACTTCAGGCATTACAAGCGGGGCATAGATCATGCCAGAAAACACTGTTCGGCCCAGAAAACGGCCACCGCGCACCAGAACATACGCTGCCATTGTCCCGAGAATTGTTGCGAGCGTCGACGAAAACACCGCCACCCGCAGCGTCACCCACGCCGCATCCAGAAATGCTTCATTGCGGATCAACTCCCCATACCATTTGGTCGAGAACCCGGCCCACACGGTAACCAGTTTGCTTTCGTTGAAACTGAAGATGATCAGGATGACCATCGGGATATAAAGAAACGCGAATCCCAGCGTCAGCGAGACAACGTTGAACCAGCTAAGCCTGTTCATTTTTCCGCCTCCGCCTGTTTCTGCTGGTTGCGCTGGAATAGCACGATCGGGATCACGAGGATCAGGAGCAGCACCACGGCCACGGCCGACGCAACCGGCCAGTCGCGGTTCGAGAAGAATTCCTCCCAAAGAACCTTGCCGATCATCAGCGTTCCGGACCCTCCCAAAAGCGACGGGATCACGAACTCGCCGATCACCGGGATCATCACCAGGAAACACCCGGCGATGATGCCGGGGCGCGACAGCGGCACGGTGACGAGCCAGAAAGCCTGTGTACGAGAGCACCCCAGATCCTCAGCGGCTTCGATCAACGAGCCGTCAAGCCGGTCGAGCGCAGAATAGATAGGCAGGATCATGAAGGGCAGATAGGTGTAGACGATACCGACATAGACAGCTTTTTGTGTGTTCAGGATCGTCAGTGGCTCCGAGATAATTCCCGTCCACAACAACAGTTGATTGAGGAAACCCTCGTTGCTCAGAATACCCATCCACGCATAAACCCGGATCAGGAACGACGTCCAGAACGGCAAAATCACCAGCATCATCAGCGTCGGACGCCATTCTTCGGGCGCCCGGGCCATGCCATAGGCGATGGGATACCCCACGAGCAATGTCAGGAATGTCGAGATGATCGCGATTTTGAGGCTCGACAGATAAGCCTTCCAGTACAAGGCATCCTCGGTCAAGAAGATGAAGTTTTCGAAATCCAGCTCGCTAAGGAAGGCCCCGATGCCTTCAGCCCAGTCGAATTGCGGAACGTAAGGCGGTATTGATAGCGCCGTGTCCGACAGCGATATCTTGAGAACAATGGCGAAAGGCACCAGAAACAGCGCCAAAAGCCAGAAATACGGGACGGCGATCAGGACGAAGCGACGCATCAGTCTGCCAGCGGCACCGCAGCCGTAGCTGTCCACGACAGCCAGACAGGGTCTTCCCAAGTGAAGGAGCGGCGCGAGATACGGCGTGTATTGGCCGTCTGCGCCTTGATGATCGTGCCGTTCGGTAGCTCAACATGATAGGTCGACAAGTTGCCCAGATATGCAATGTCGTGCACTTTACCCTGAACGGCATTGGCTGCATCTGCAGGACGCTCGGCTGAAATCGTCACTTTCTCCGGCCGTATCGCCAGATGGCAGGTCTGACCGGTGGCAAACGTCTGAGCTGATCTGGTTATGATCGGTGCTTGCCCGTCGGCCCAATCGACCTTGTAAGTATCTTCGCCGTCGGGCGTTGCCCGGCCTTCGATGATGTTCACGTCTCCAATGAAATCAGCCACATAAACCGACGCAGGGTTTTCATAGATCTTGTCCGGCGTGGCCACCTGCATCAGTTTACCCTGATCCATCACTGCGACGCGGCTGGCGACGGTCATCGCTTCTTCCTGATCGTGGGTAACGATCACAAAGGTGGTGCCCGTTTTTTCTTGGATGTCCATCAGTTCGAACTGGGTGTCCTGCCTCAGCTTTTTGTCAAGCGCTCCGAGGGGTTCATCCAGCAACAGAAGTTTGGGCGCTTTGGCCAAGGACCGGGCCAGAGCCACTCGCTGTCTCTGACCACCAGAAATCTGGTGCGGTTTGCGGCGGGCGAACTGTTCCAGACGGGTCAGGCGAAGCATTTCTTCGACACGGTTTTCCAGATCCAGTTTCGGCATGTTGTCGCGGCGAAGGCCAAAGGCAATGTTGTCCCAAACGCTGAGATGCGGAAACAAAGCGTAGGACTGGAACATCATGTTCACCGCCCTTTTGTTTGGCGGAATAGGGTCGATATCCTTCCCACCCAGCATGATGTGCCCTTCGGTGGGTTTTTCGAAACCCGCAAGCATCCGCATCATGGTGGTCTTACCGCAGCCGGATGGACCCAGAAGGGCAAAGAACTCCCGCTCGTAGATATCAAGCGAAAGATTGTCGATCGCAGTGAACTGACCAAACCGTTTTGTGACGTTCTGAAACTGGATCAATGGTTTCGCCTGTGGATCTTCCCACGGCGCAAAGACGGAAGAATTCAAAACGGACCCCCGTTAAGTTGACTTCACCGATAGAAATAGCGGAGAAGGTAAAACCCACTCCGCCCCTCAAGATCAGGTTCCCGACTTGATCTTGGTCCACAGGCGCGTCGCCGCGCGCTGGGTCTTTGCCGGATAGGGCGTTGTAATAAAGAGGTTTTCCATGGTCGCTTCGTCCGGGTAGATCGCCGGGTCGCCAATCACATCCTCTTCCAGGAACTCCTGGCTCGCCTTATTGCCGTTGGCGTAATAGACATAGTTTGATGCTGCTGCCATGTTGTTGGCATCGAGAATGAAATTCAGGAATTTGTGTGCGCCGTCTGGATTCGGAGCGTCAACCGGAATTGCCATTTGGTCAAACCACATCTGCGCGCCTTCTTTGGCCGCGTGATAAGCGATTTCCACCCCATTATCGGCTTCAGCCGCACGGTCCCGCGCTTGCAGGATGTCGCCAGACCACCCGACAGCGACGCAGATATCACCGTTTGCCAGCGCATTGATGTATTCGGAACTGTGGAATTTCTGGATATGAGGCCGGATCGCCATGAATACCGGCTCGGTCTTGGCGATTACATCCGGATCGTGGCTATCCGGGTCTTCACCGATGTATTTCAGCACCATTGGAATCATCTCTGCCGGCGCATCCAGGAAATGCACACCACATCCCGCCAGCTTCGACATGTTGTCCGGGTTCAGCACAAGTTCAAGGCTATCGATGGGCGCATCTTCTCCCAGGATCTCCTTCACCTTGCCAACATTCACACCGATCCCGGTGGTACCCCACATGTAGTTTATCGAATAGGCGTTGTCGGGGTCATATCCCGCAGTCCGTTCCTGGATTACATCCCAAAGATTGTCTGCATTGGGCAGCTTGCTGGTATCCAGCTTCTGGAACGCCCCGGCCTGGATCTGACGTTGCAAGAACGTTCCCGACGGAACCACAACGTCATAACCCGAGCCACCGGCGAGCATCTTGGTTTCCAGAACCTCATTGCTGTCGAATACGTCGTAGATCAGCGTCAGGCCGGTTTCTTCCTGGAACTTGGCCAGTAAATCCTCGTCGATATAGTCCGACCAGTTGTAGACGCGCACCTCTTCGGCGAATGCAGCCGAGGTCCCCAACGCGAATACGGTCGTGAGTGTCAGCGATTTGAATGTCATGTTTCTCTCCCTGCGAATGTACCGTTATCATCCCGTTTTTTTGGATTTGATCAAGTTTTGCGTTCCACGGCAATACAGTTTATGGTTTCAAGCGGCGTCGTGCGCTGCATTCCGAGACCAACAAGATCAGGATAAACCTTTTGAATATGATCAAAAATAGAGCTTCTGACCGAAATTCAAGCGACGAAAAACGCCCCGCACATGAGCAAGTTTATCACGTGCTCAGATCACAAATCCTGTTCGGCGAGATGGTTCCCGGCCAGCCTGTGACGATTCAAGGGCTGACTGATTCGCTGGGTGCCGGAATGACTCCGGTACGAGAGGCGATCAGACGCCTGATATCCGATGGGGCTCTGGTTTTTCAGGGAAATCGCAGGGTCAGCGTTCCCATTTTGAGCAAGGGCGATATCGAGCAATTGATCTTCGCAAGAAAAGTAATTGAATCAGAGCTTTCAAGGCGTGCCGGAGGTCTTATGACCCCCAAGCAAATAGATGCCCTGGAAGACATCGATCGCCGCGTTGACGAGTGCATCTCTGCTGGTGATGTTGGCGGGTATCTACTGAACAACTATGCGTTTCACACAACAATCTACAGCCATGCCGACGCTCCTGTCCTGTGCGATCTGGCAGAACGTTTGTGGCTACGATTCGGCCCCTCTTTGCGCGTCGTGTGCGGTCGCTTCGGCACGCACAGCCTTCCGGATCGACACAAAGACATAGTGGAATGCCTACGCAATAAAGACGCCGCAGGCGTCGGACGGGCTATGGCCCATGATGTCGAGCAAGGCATGGAACTTATGGCGGGCGCTCTCTCAAAATAATCATTGCGAAGTGATTCGATTGACTTCGCCAAATTTGATCATATTGTGAAGGTCGACAGATTCCGCAGGAGATTTCACGATGTCCACGATCACCAATCACATGCCCACAGCCGAGCTTCAGGCCCTTGATGCGGCCCACCACATGCACCCGTTCACTGAAAACGACGGACTGGCAAAAAAGGGCGCGCGCGTTATCACCCGCGCCAAAGGCGTGTTTCTGACCGACAGTGAGGGGGAAGAGATTCTGGACGCCATGGCAGGCCTGTGGTGTGTAAACATCGGCTATGGCCGCGACGAGCTTGCGGAGGTTGCCGCGCGGCAGATGCGGGAACTGCCTTATTACAATACGTTCTTTCAGACGACCCATGTTCCTGCGATCGCATTGGCGGAAAAGATCGCTAACCTGGCGCCTGGTGACTTGAATCATGTGTTCTTTGCTGGGAGCGGCTCCGAAGCCAACGACACGAACATTCGATTGGTGCGTACCTATTGGGACAGCAAAGGTAAATCTGGCAAGAATATCATCATTAGCCGCAAGAACGGTTATCACGGTTCCACCGTCGGCTCTGCCTCGCTCGGCGGGATGCCGGCAATGCACGCTCAGGGCGGCATCCCGATTCCGAACATCCACCATATAAATCAACCCAACTGGTGGGCCGAAGGCACTGACATGGACCCCGAAGAATTCGGCCTTGCACGCGCACGTGAATTGGAAGAAGCCATTCTCGAGCTTGGCGAAGACCGCGTTGCCGCCTTTATTGCCGAACCGGTTCAGGGCGCGGGCGGTGTGATCGTGGCGCCCGACAGCTATTGGCCTGAAATCCAGCGGATTTGCGACAAATACGAAATCCTCTTGATCGCGGATGAAGTGATCTGTGGCTTCGGTCGTACTGGCAACTGGTTCGGCTCGGAAACTGTTGGCATCAAACCGCATATCATGACCATCGCCAAAGGCCTCAGCTCGGGCTACGCACCAATAGGCGGCTCGATCGTTTGCGACGAGGTTGCCAAAGTGATTGCAGGTGTGGAATTCAACCACGGCTATACCTATTCGGGCCATCCTGTTGCCGCAGCAGTCGCTCTGGAAAACCTCCGCATCATGGAGGAAGAAGACATTGTCGGGCGTGTGAAAAACGTGACCGCCCCATACCTCAAGGAAAAGTGGGAAGCCCTGATCGATCATCCACTGGTTGGAGAAGCCAAGATCGTCGGTATGATGGCGTCGATTGCCCTGACCCCCAACAAAGAGGCACGGGCAAAATTTGCGTCCGAACCAGGTACGATCGGATACATCTGCCGCGACAAGTGTTTTGCAAACAACCTGATCATGCGTCATGTCGGCGACCGCATGATCATTTCTCCGCCGCTGGTTATCACCCATACAGAGATCGACGAGATGTTTGTCCGCATCCGCAAGTCACTGGACGAAGCTTATGCCGAAATCCTTGACAGGGATCTTTTGAAGGAAGCTGCGTAACACTCGGCCAAAAAGCCAGGACAACTTGAGGCATGGCCGGTCATTTCGAATGACCGGCCCAATTCTTGCAACTTGTGCAACGGCAGCTTCTTCCTGTGTGCAACCAAAACCGGATACACATCCAAAGAATGTCGCATTGTTGCACAACAGTGTCGCTCTGAGTCGCTGCCGCATACCAAAGCTGCATTCAAATTCCAACGACAGAAATCAGTGACCCTATACGCGGTAATGACGAAAATCTTACTTTCGGTCACCGAAATTTATTAATTTCATGCCTAGCGCTCGTTATGCTTGGTGTGATTAGATCACAAAAAGCGCAGAGGAAATCTGCCTAACAGCAAATGGGGAGACAACTTGGCCGACGCTTCGAACAACAGCGCGTTCGTCGAATTTGAGCGCGTGCAAAAAAGCTATGACGGCGAGACTCTGGTCGTCAAAGATCTCAATCTAACAATGCCCAAAGGCGAGTTTCTGACGATGCTCGGTCCGTCGGGTTCCGGAAAAACCACTTGCCTTATGATGCTGGCCGGTTTCGAAACTGCCACTCACGGCGACATCCGGCTTGGTGGCGTTTCCATTAACAACATCCCACCTCATAAACGCGGCATCGGCATGGTGTTTCAAAACTATGCCCTGTTCCCGCACATGACGATTGCCGAAAACCTCTCTTTCCCGCTGGAAGTCCGAAATATGGGCAAGTCCGAGCGCGAAGAGAAGGTCAAGCGCGCGCTTGACATGGTCGAAATGGGCGCATTCGGTGGACGCCGGCCGGCGCAGCTTTCAGGTGGTCAGCAACAGCGGATCGCCTTGGCCCGCGCTCTGGTTTTCGAACCGGAACTGGTTCTGATGGACGAACCTCTGGGTGCATTGGACAAGCAACTGCGGGAAAAGATGCAGTTCGAAATCACCCACTTGGCGCACCGCCTGGGTATCACGGTGGTCTATGTGACCCACGACCAGACCGAAGCGTTGACAATGTCCGACCGGGTCGCGGTGTTCAACGACGGCGTTATCCAACAACTCGCACCACCAGATACTCTGTACGAGGAACCGTCCAACAGCTTCGTGGCCCAGTTCATCGGCGAGAACAATACGCTAGAAGGCGAAGTCAAGGAAATCAAGGACGGTATCGCAGTTGTCCAGTTGGACGGCGGCGGTCTGATCGATTGCAAACCGGTCAACGTAAGCAAACCGGGGGAACGCACGCGGGTTTCCATTCGTCCAGAGCGAGTTGAATACAACAAGGAACGTTTGCAGAAAGGCGCCCACACACTGAACGCCGAAGTTTTGGAGTTCATTTACATGGGCGATATCTTCCGCACACGTTTGCGCGTTGCCGGGAACGATGAATTCGTCATCAAAACCCGTAACGCGCCGGACCAAGTCCGCTTGCAGCCGGGCCAGCAGATTGAGATCGGCTGGCTTCCCGAGGACTGCCGCGCACTTGACGCTTAACAAGGCGCTCTTGCGCGCTGGATTGTCCACTTCGGCGCGCAATCCACCACAAGAACCAAGTTCAACAAGGAGAAAGATAAACATGAAACTTTCGCAACTCTCTACTCTGGTTGCTACGACGGCACTCATTGCTCCTGCCGCGATTGCGCAGGACATGGCCGATGAAATGACCATCGTGTCCTGGGGCGGCGCGTATTCTGCCTCGCAGCAGAACGCCTATCACACTCCGTACTCGGAAAAGACCGGCGTCAAGATCATCAACGACGAAAGCTCGGCCGAAGCAGTCGCAAAGCTCCGGGCAATGAACGAAGCCGGCAATGTCACCTGGGACGTCGTTGACGTCGTGGCATCGGACGCCATGCGCCTTTGCGACGAAGGCTTGGCGGAAGAACTGGATCACGATGCGATTCTCGCCGCGGCTCCCGATGGGACGCCGGCAACTGAGGACTTTGGCGAACTGATCGTTTCCGACTGCTTTGTTCCGCAGA
This sequence comes from Ruegeria sp. YKSE079, assembly GCF_059612845.1. Classification (NCBI taxonomy): domain Bacteria; kingdom Pseudomonadati; phylum Pseudomonadota; class Alphaproteobacteria; order Rhodobacterales; family Roseobacteraceae; genus Ruegeria; species Ruegeria sp. YKSE079. The sequence goes on from NZ_JBXWRJ010000029.1 coordinate 17,307, forward strand.
TCGTCTATTCGACAACTTTCGGCTATCGCACCGACTTGGTTGGGGATACTCCGCCGACCACCGTCTGCGACGTCTTTGACCTTGAAAAGTATCCGGGCAAGCGTTCGCTGCAGAAACGCCCGATCGACAACATGGAATGGGCCCTCTACTGCGACGGTGTTGCCAAAGAAGACATCTATGACACGCTCAGCACGCCCGAAGGCGTTGAGCAGGCACTGGCCAAACTCGACACAATCAAGGACCAAGTGGTCTGGTGGACCGCTGGTGCGGAAACCCCACAGCTCCTGGCCGACGGCGAAGTTGTCATGGGATCGACCTTCAATGGTCGTTTGTTCTCGGCTATTGCCGAACAGGGGCAGCCGATCGGTATGCTTTGGGACATGCAGTCGTTCGACCTTGATGGTTGGATCATTCCCGCAGGCCTGAGCCCCGAGCGCAAGGCACGCGCGCTGGACTACCTGTTTTTCGCTACCGATACTCAGCGTCTGGCGGATCAAGCCAAGTACATCTCCTACGGCCCGGCCCGCAAGTCTTCGGCACCGCTGGTTGGCCAGCACGCAGAACTGGGAATCGACATGGCTCCGCACATGCCGACCGATCCTGCGAATGCTTCCAACACTCATATCTACGACTACGAGTGGTGGGCAGACAACCGTGACGACCTGAACGCAAAATTCCAAGCCTGGTTGGCGAAGTAAGCCAATACCAAATCTGCAAGGGGGCGCGTCGCCTCCTTGCAGATTTACGAAAAACGACGGTCAAACAAGACCGCTCATGCTGTGAACGGGCAGCAAGCAACGGGGAAAGTAGATGAGCGATACTACGCATACCGGCCGCGTTCTGGCCGCTGATGGGACACCGCTAAAGCGAAGTCTGGCACGGGCATTGCGAATGCAAAAAATGCGCGCGCTCATGCTGATTGCGCCACTCCTGCTCTTCGTGTTGCTGACCTTCATCCTGCCGATTGTGGACATGTTGTTCCGTTCGGTAGAGAACAATATCGTTGCGGACACTCTGCCCAATACTGTCGTTGCTCTACGGGATTGGGACCCGAATACAGGTGAAGCGCCGGACGAGGCGGTTTTCGCCGCAATGGCGGTAGACATGAAGGTTGCCGCCGAAGCCAAGTTGCATACCCGCGTGGGATCGCGTCTGAACTATGAAAACCCCGGGATTTCTTCTCTGTTTCGAAAAGCTGGTCGACGCGTCAGCAAGTGGGATACCGAAAGTGATGGTCCTTTCAAGGAGCAGTTCCTCAAAATCGACGACCGGTGGGCCGATGTCGAAGTCTGGCGCACCATCCAGACCTACTCGCCAAAGATAACCAATGGGTATTTCCTGAACTCTGTCGACCTGCGCAAAGGTAACGATGGTGTCGAAACCCGCCCGGAAAACGAGCGCATCTATATCACACTGTTCATCCGTACCTTTATCATGTCGCTTGTGATTACCGGCGCTTGCATCGTTCTGGGTTACCCGGTGGCATGGATTCTGGCCAACCTTCCGACCCGGACAGCGAACATCCTGATGATACTCGTATTGTTGCCATTCTGGACGTCGCTATTGGTGCGTACCTCTGCCTGGAAAGTGATGTTGCAGCAACAGGGCGTCATCAACGAAACGTTGGTCTGGCTGGGACTGGTCGCTGATGACTCGCGATTGGTGATGATCAACAACCAGTTCGGCACCATCGTGGCGATGACCCACATCCTGCTGCCATTCATGATCCTGCCGATGTATTCAGTGATGCAGACAATCAACCCGTCATATCTGCGTGCGGCCAAGTCTTTGGGCGCTACCAACTGGACGGCATTCTGGAGGGTCTATTTCCCGCAATCGGTGCCAGGAATCGGCGCAGGTTCGATCCTCGTGTTCATCCTCGCCATCGGCTACTACATCACGCCCGAACTCGTTGGCGGCACCAAGGGTGTCTTCATCTCCAACCGGATCGCTTTCCACATCTCGTCCTCGCTCAACTGGGGTCTGGCCGCGGCGCTCGGAACGATCCTGCTGGCGGTGGTTCTGCTGCTCTACTGGACCTACGACAAGATCGTGGGCATCGACAACGTGAAGCTGGGGTAAGAAATCATGGCACTAACACCCGTCCAACCTCAAACCCCAGGATTCGTTGCCGCCGTAGCCGGCGCTGCCGGGGCCTTCTTTGGTCTCTTCGTCGGCACAGCGCAGGGATCAGGCGTGATCGGCATCGTTGTCGGCGCGGCGCTTCTTGCTGCCTTGGGATTTTTCCTTGCAGGTATGGCCGGCAAGGAAAAAACGCTGCGCTGGATCATATTTGCAGGCTTTCTTGTCGCGGGCTTCGCGCTTGGTGGTCTATCAGCAGCCGTGGTCGGCGCCCTGTTCGGCTGGTTCGCCGGCTGGTTCATCTTTTGGCTGGCAACGTCGCGCTACCGGGCGCATCTGGCCCCCTATCTGACACCAGGACAGGTGCTTTGGCACTACACTTTCCGGGTGATCTGTGGCGCGATTTTCGTGTTCCTCATCACTCCGATCCTTGTGGTGATGCCTCTCAGCTTCAATGCCCAGGACTTTTTCACCTTTACTCCGGAGATGCTGCGCTTTGATCCTGCCGGCTATTCGCTGAAACACTATCAGGACTTCTTCACAAACGATGACTGGCAACAGGCGCTCTGGAATTCGCTGAAAATTGCTCCTATGGCGACACTGCTTTCGGTTGGCTTCGGCACACTGGCAGCCATTGGTCTCAGCCAACCCCACGTGCCGTTCCGGCGTGCGATCATGGCGGTCCTGATATCCCCGATGATTGTGCCGTTGATCATCTCGGCTGCTGGCATGTACTTTTTCTACAGCCGGATCGGCCTGCAAGGTACGTATTTCGGCGTGGTTTTGGCCCATGCGGCCCTTGGCATTCCGTTTGTCATCATCACGGTGACGGCCACGCTGGTTGGTTTTGACCGATCGCTAACTCGGGCAGCCGCGAATATGGGTGCGGGGCCGGTGACGACCTTCTTCCGAATCCAGATGCCTCTGATCCTCCCCGGAGTTATTTCCGGCGGATTGTTCGCATTCATCACGTCGTTCGACGAAGTGGTCGTGGTTCTGTTCGTAGGCTCCGCCGGTCAAAAGACGCTGCCTTGGCAGATGTTCACCGGCTTGCGCGAACAAATCTCACCGACCATTCTGGCGGTCGCGACAATTCTTGTGGTGATCTCGATTGGTCTGTTGACTACGGTCGAGATGCTGCGGCGCCGCTCGGAACGGCTCAGAGGCATGTCACCGACCTAAGACAAAGGGGCCGAAAGGCCCCTTTTCATCTTAGCCGGTTCAATAGCTGCAGCGAAGGATAGCCATCCGGCAACAGGCCTTCTGCCAACTGATAGGATCGGACCGCGTTGATGGTCAGCGGCCCGATACGCCCATCAATCTTTTCCGTATCGAACCCGGCCCGCGTCAGTCGCCGTTGCAATTCTTTTCGCTCGGAGAAGGATAGGGCGCGATCTCCACGTGGCCAGTTTGCTTGAATCGCGGCACCGCCTCCGATCCGATCCGCCAGATGCCCTACGCCAATGACATAGGCATCGGCGGAATTATAGCGTTCGAGCACTTCGAAATTGTCGAAGATCATGAAAGCTGCGCCCTGACCGCCCGCTGGCAGCAGTATTGACGCAGGTCCGAAATCAGCGACAGACTTGCCATCGGTCCCGACGACCCCCAATGCAGCCCAATCCGACGGCGCCTGTGTGTAGTCGCGTTTGGCACTGGAATAGTCGAACCCTTCGGGAAGCACGACTTCGACACCCCAGGGTTGTCCCTTGGTCCAGCCAAACCCTGCCAGATATGACGCCGTCGACGCCAACGCGTCCGACGGGTCGTCCGACCAGATGTCTCGTTTTCCATCCCCGGTGAAATCGACGGCATGTTCCAGATAGGACGTTGGCATGAATTGTGTATGCCCCATCGCGCCAGCCCAACTGCCCGTCATATCCGAAGGCGCTACATCCCCTGCCTGAACAATCCTGAGCGCGGCGAGCAACTGCGCCTCAAAGAACTGCGCACGGCGCGCATCGAACGCCAGCGTCGCCAATGACCGGATCGTGCTGTTGTTTCCCTTGAAGGAACCATAGGCACTTTCCAGTCCCCAAATCGCCAATACGACTTCTTTTTCGACACCGTATTTAGCCTCGATCCGTTCCAGCGTTGCATTGTGTTTCGCAAGTGCTGCTCTACCATTCTGCACTCGCACATCCGAAACCGCGCTGTCCAGATAGTCCCAGATCGTCTTTGTGAACTCGGATTGGTTACGATCACGCTTCACTACATCCGCGTCATATGTCACGCTTTGAAAAGCCCGATCCAGAGTCGAATGATTGATGCCCTGATCTCGCGCACGCAACTTGAATGCCCCGATCCATGCCTGGAACCGTGCGTTCGACACACTTGCACTCACTTGCTCTACCTCTTCGACCGGGCGCAAAATCGGGCGCAGCGACGTCGTAAGGTCAGCCGATGCCAAGTGAATGACGGCCTGATCGGCCCGCACCTTTGGCCGGTTCGATTGTTGCGATGTGTCCGCTGACACGCCTGTTGCCCAAATTGCGGCCAGGGCAACGCCGTTGATGCACATTTTCATTCCGGATTTCCCGATTATCTGCTCGATAACAGGGTATCGCGAATCCGACTTTTCACAAAGCAGTCAATGTTCTGTTTCGCAAAACTCCGCCGCCCGCACGTCGTGCGCGCATCGACGCCTGAGAACAAAGGACAATTTCATCCGCCCTGCAACTTTTTGGCCGTTCTCCCGCTGCCAGTGACTTTTCTTTCAGCTACTTTTCATCTCTGGCGGCGCTTGCGTTCAATCTTTCGCTTGATCTTGTCTTTCTTGCGCTTGGTACTGGCGATTTTCCTTTTCACCCCACGGCGGGCCGGCCCACGTCCTCTTGGAACCACTTGATCGTCGATGGACAGCAATTCCAGCTCCAACCCGCCGGTCACCGGAATCGCCTCGGTCAGTCGTATCGTAACACGCTGGCCAATTGCGATCAGCAGTCCGGTGTCGGCGCCCATCAGGGTCCCGGCCTCGCGGTCGAAATGGAAAAATTCACGCCCGAGCGAGCGCACAGGAATCAACCCGTCAGCACCGGTTTCATCAAGCTTAACAAACGCCCCAAAGCGCGCTATGCCGCTGATACGGCCTGTGAATTCGTTGCCGACCCGCTCACTCAGATAGGCTGCAAGATATCGGTCTGTCGTGTCACGTTCGGCCATCATAGACCGGCGCTCGGTATCCGATATGTGGTTTGCGGTTTCCTCAAGGCGATCAATTTCATCCTCGGTCAGACCATCTTTGCCCCACCCATGCGCCGAAATCAGCGCCCGATGCACAATAAGGTCCGAGTATCGTCGGATCGGGGATGTGAAATGCGCGTAATTTCGCAGGGCCAACCCGAAATGGCCAAAATTCTCCGGGCTGTAGTAAGCCTGCGCCATCGAACGGAGGGTGCTGAGATTGATCAGCTCCGCCTCATCCGTTCCCGCCGCCGCATTCAGCAGCGCATTCAAGTGCCGGGTTTGCAGCACCTGTCCCTTGGCCAGGTTCAGCCCTGCAGCCTGAGCGGTTTCACGCAAGGATTCAAGCTTTTCTGGCGCCGGTTCCTCATGTACCCGGAACAGCAGCGGACGCCGCTTGGCGATCAGGGTTTCGGCGGCAGAGACATTCGCCAGAATCATGAACTCTTCGATCAGTCGGTGCGCATCCAGCCGTTCCCGGAAGGCAACGCTTTCGACATGGCCGTTGTCCCCCAACACGATCTTGCGCTCGGGCAGGTCCAGATCCAGCGGCTGCCGCGCCTCGCGAGCCGCTTTCAACGCATGATAAGCGGAATAGAGCGGCTTCAGAACGTCACTTAGCAATGGGTCTGTGCGATCATTCGGATTGCCGTCTATCGCGTCCTGCACCTCGGCATAGTTCAGCGCGGCCGCCGAGCGCATCAGACCTCGCACGAAACGATGGCCAAGCTTGTTGCCATCGGCGTCGATCTGCATCCGGACGGCAATACAGGCGCGCGGCACGCCTTCGTGCAGCGAACACAAATCGCCTGACAACCGATCCGGCAGCATGGGCACTACGCGATCCGGGAAATAACTCGAATTGCCGCGCTTTCGGGCTTCTCGGTCCAACGCCGTACCGGGTCGGACATAGGCGGCAACGTCCGCAATAGCGACCCAGATGACGTGTCCGCCGGGATTCTTCGGATCGTCATCTGCATGGGCATAGCAGGCGTCATCCCGATCCCTCGCATCCGATGGGTCGATCGTGACTAGCGGCATGTCGCGCAGATCTTCGCGCCCTTCCAGGCCCGCAGGTTTGCAGCTGTCTGCTTCTTCGATCACCGCATCCGGAAAATCGTCAGGAATGCCATGCTGGTGAATGGCGATCAACGACACCGCCTTGGGCGCAGACGGATCGCCCAATCGTTCAACAATGCGCGCACGCGGCAGTCCCATGCGGTTCTTGGGGCCTGCTTGTTCAGCCTCGACCAGTTCACCGTCCTTGGCCCCATGCACGGCCCCTTCCGGCACCAGCCACTCGGTCTGACCCGCCTTGTCGATAGGAACAATGCGGCCGCCTTCAGCGCCTTTCCGGAAGATGCCGACAATTCGGCGCGGATTGGCACCGATACGGCGGATGAGGCGCGCCTCATAGTTGTGATCTTCCTCGTGTACAAGAGTCAGGCGCGCCAGAATCCGGTCGCCTTCGCCCAACGCCGGGTCACTTGCACGTGGGATGACCACCACGATTGGTTCAACCCCTTCTCCATGCCATTCCAACGGCCGGGCGAACAGGTCGCCATCGGCGTTCGGCGCTTTGACTTGCAGAACGCTGACTGGCGGCAAACGATCCGGGTCGCGATAGCTGCGCCGGCGTTTTTCCAGATGTCCTTCGACCTCTAGTTCCTTGAGAACACGCTTGAGGTCAATACGATCCGAGCCCTTGATCCCAAAGGCCTTGGCGATATCGCGTTTCGAGGTCAGGGTTGGGTGCGCCGAGATCCATTCAAGAATCTCCTGCTTGGAAGGAATGCGAGTCATGTTTCCGCCGTAGCACGACCGCAAACCTTCGTCATCGCAAAAGCGACGAAGCCCGCCCGGTCACCATGGTCGCTTCCAGATCGGATGACGTGTCCACGTCCCTAAGCCGATCCACCAATGCGACCCGACAGCCGGAAACGGATGCCAGAGTATCCGCCAATGCGTGCTCGGTCGACCATCTCACATCCCGAAACAGGCTCCGCGGTAGAACACGTGCATGCCGTGCCCCGACCAGCCAGTACCCGCCATCAACTGACGGGCCAAAGACCATGTCGGCCCCGCCAAGGGCCGCGAATGCACGTCTCACATGATCACGCCCAACGCCTGGAATATCTGCCCCGATCAGGCAGACGGCGCCGTTTTGCACGGACCGCAATTGCCGGGTCATTCGGGCACCCAAATCCCCGCAGCCTTGCGGCGATCGCGGCAAATCAGCGGGCCAGACCCGGCTGGCCAGACCCTCCCGATCCGGCGCAACGGCCAATACGATCCGCCAGCGTGGATCGCGCAGCCGCCGGATCAGCGCGCGCGTTTGATGCCGAAACCACCATGCCGCCCTCACCATGCCCATGTCCTGCCCTAGCCGCGTTTTGACGCGACCGGGACGAGGCTCCTTGACCATGATGACCAGTGTTTTCTGCATCGGTCAGGAAAAATAGTCACGCAAGATACGGGCATAGATTGCCTTGAGTTGGTGAATCTGCGCAACCTCGACGCACTCATCCACCTGGTGCATGGTTTTTCCGACCAGACCGAACTCGACCACCGGGCAGTGGGTCATAACAAAACGGGCATCCGAGGTCCCGCCCGTAGTTGACAGAACGGGCGATATGCCGGTTTCGGCCTCTACGGCTTTTGCAACTAGATCGGACAGCTCACCGGGAGGTGTCAGGAAACTCTCGCCCGATATCTTGACCTTCACATCGATTTGAACACCGAATTCCCCGGCAACATGATCGGTCTCGCCTTGCAGCCATTCAGTCAGGCTCGCACCTGAGTGGAGGTCATTAAACCGGATATTGATCGCGGCTTTGCACTGTGCCGGAATGACATTTGTGGCCGAGTTTCCAGTGTCAATCGTGACAACCGCCAAAGTCGAGGGGTCGAAATGGTCGGTTCCGGAATCCAGCTTGTGACTCGCCAGACGATCCATAAGGCGCGCCATCGCCGGCAGGGGGTTCTTGGCCCGGTGCGGATAGGCCGAATGCCCCTGCACTCCGGTCACCGTTAACCATGCTGTCATCGACCCGCGCCGACCGATTTTGATCATCTCGCCCATGTGGTCCGGGCAGGTCGGTTCACCCACCAGACAAGCCGACATGCGCTCGCCTGCCTGATCCATGTAGTCCAGCAGTGCGGTTGTGCCGTCTATGGCGTCCCCTTCTTCATCTCCGGTGATGGTCAGGACAATGGCACCGTCCGGCGGCGTCTGCCGCACGAAATCCACTGCGGCAGCAACAAACGCTGCGACGCCCGACTTCATGTCTGTCGCACCTCGGCCATACAAGGTTCCCTCCCGTATCTCTGCCCCGAATGGAGAGACACTCCACGCTGCCTCGTCACCGACAGGAACCACGTCCGTGTGCCCGTTGAACCCAAAACTGCGGGCGTGCGCCTTGTCGCCCCAACGTGCAAACAGGTTGCTAACGCTGCCGCGGTCAACCCGAACGCAAACGAACCCGGCCTCGGCGAGCACGCGTTCCAACAGAATCAGAGCGCCACCTTCGTAGGGTGTCACCGAAGGGCAGCGGATCAGTTCGGCTGTCAGTTGTACTGCGTCTGTTGGCGTCATCGGGTCACTCTCGTTTCAGGGTTCGGGTTAAAAGCACACATTCTATGAATCGTCCAGATTGCCAACCCTTGGGCACGGAATTCCTAAAAGCGTGATGAAACGACAAATTCTACCACAAAAAACCGAAAACAACGCCGAGTGAACTGGCGTTAACCTTGCCCGACTGACCCAAATTGCGATAGAGGGCCGCAAACAGGTGATACACAGCGATGCGCACACTTCTTGCCATACTATGCCTGACTATCGTGGTTCTGTCCCAGCAAAGCCAGGCGCAAACACTGACGGTCACGACAGTGACCCGTCCGCCGTTTTCATTTATCGAGGATGGTGCGGATACAGGTTTTTCCATCGACCTGTTAAACGCGCTCGCACGCTCGCTTAATGCTGCCTACACCATCAAAAGGGTCGACGGATTCTCCGACATGCTGGAAACCGTCGAAAAGGGCGATGCGGAACTGGCCATCGCCAATATCTCGATTACCGCTTCGCGCGAAACGCGAATGGATTTCAGCCAGCCGATATTCGAGGCGGGCTTGCAGATAATGGTGCCGTCCGATGCCGCGCGCAGCCCTTCGCTGCTCAATGCATTGCTGGTCCGAGAACTGTTCATTGCCATTGGGTTGGCGTTCGGCGTTCTCTTGGGCGGTGGAATGGTAATGTGGTATTTTGAGCGACGCGCTCAACCCTATTTCGATCGCAAACTGCACGAGGCCTGGTTTCCCTCGTTCTGGTGGGCGTTGAACCTAGTGGTGAATGGCGGGTTCGAGGAACGTGTGCCGAGAACTGCATTCGGCCGGGTTTTTGGCGTGATACTGGTCGTCTCTTCCCTCTTTATTGTTTCGGTTTTCACCGCCAAGATCACTTCGGTCATGACCGTCGATGCCATCAGCGGCGCAGTAAATTCGATCAACGATCTGTATGGCAAACGGGTCGGAACGATCAGCAACTCCACCGCCGCGAGTTTTCTCGAACGACGCGAACTTGAGTATGCGGGTTACGACGGGTTGACGCCGTTGCTGGCTGATTTCGAGGAAGGGGAACTGGATGCGGTTGTGTTCGATGCGCCCATTCTGTCATATTATGCCACCCATGATGGACGCAAGAAGGCTACGATGGCCGGTAATGTGTTCCTGAGGGAGAATTACGGGATCGCTTTCCCGTCTGGCTCTCCGCTGGTCGAAGACGTCAATCAGGCACTTTTGGCGCTGCGCGAAGACGGCACCTATGACAAGATCTATCGCAAGTGGTTCGGTGTCAGGAACTGACCGTCAGATCTGTCCGACCTCGTCGTAAAACGGCGTCATCTGCGCCACGATCACTGCGTTTTCTTCCAGCGCCCTCTGCATCAAGGCACGCTCTTCAGCGTCGATCTCGTGACCTTCCGCCTCACGCTCTTCCAAGGTTCCGTAACCGGTAACGTCCAGCGGGGCAGTATCGGCTTGCTTGAGGATCGCGACCGTCTCGCGCACCGCCTCTGCCTCGTCCACGCCGCTGGCATAGCACATCAGAGCCGCTCCAGTTGCATCTTTGGGCAGCCCATCGCCTTCCTTGCGACCGATCTGGACCAGCAGCGTATAAACCTGCTGGCGCGATGCCTTCTTTTTCTTTTCCATGCAGCCGCCTTACCCTTGCGGCATTGACCGGTCAACCGAATCCGCTCAAGGCAGGCAAGTCGGCAGTCTGAAATCCTGTTGCGCACCTTTCTTGGTGGCCCATTAACTCCCTTGGTGACGGCCAGTTCAGTCGCGCAACAACTCATTTATACCGGTTTTCGAGCGGGTCTTTTCGTCCACCCGTTTCACGATCACGGCGCAATACAGGTTGATCCCATTCTTAGATGGCATCGAGCCTGCAACCACCACCGAATAAGGCGGCACTTCACCATACATCACTTCGCCGGAGTCGCGGTCGACGATCTTGGTCGACTTGCCGATGAACACCCCCATGCCCAGGACCGAGCCTTCGCGCACGATGCAGCCCTCGACCACTTCCGAACGTGCCCCGATAAAGCAGTTGTCCTCGATAATGGTCGGACCCGCCTGCATCGGTTCCAGCACGCCGCCGATGCCGACACCTCCCGACAGGTGCACGTTCTTGCCGATCTGGGCGCAAGACCCGACGGTGGCCCAAGTGTCCACCATGGTGCCGCTGTCGACATAAGCGCCGAGGTTTACAAACGACGGCATCAGCACCACACCCGGCGCGATATAGGCCGATTTACGCACGATGCAGTTTGGCACTGCCCGGAACCCGGCGGCGGTCCACTCATTGTCGCCCCAGCCCTTGAACTTACTGTCGACCTTGTCCCACCAATGGCCGCCCTGCGGGCCGCCATCCTGTTGCTCCATGTCTTTCAGCCGGAACCCCAGCAGCACGGCCTTCTTGGCCCACTGGTTCACGTGCCAGTCGCCGTTTTCCATCTTCTCGGCCACGCGCAGGTTGCCGCTGTCCAGCGCGTTCAGCGTGGCCTCAATGGCTTCACGGGTTTCGCCGCCGGTGGACGGCGTGACGGTGTCGCGCGCCTCCCAGGCGGCTTCGATGGCGGCTTCCAGCTGCGCGTTGGACATGGGTCTACTCCCTGCAGAATCTCGTCACGTTGGTGTGGCCTATAAGCAAGCAGGGGCCAAGACGCAATGCGACGCTCATTGGCCCCTTTGCGTCAGTCGTCGCCAAGGGCGCCCAACGCCGCAAACATTTCGCGGTCGTTGCCAGTTCCCGCGTTGGGGGCGGTCAGCAAAACATCCCCATAAAAGACCGAGTTCGCGCCAGCCAGGAAACACAGCGCTTGTTCGGCCGTTGAGAATTCAGACCGCCCTGCAGACAGGCGCACGCGCGCCTTGGGCATGATGACCCGGGCGGTTGCCACCATGCGCACCAGATCAAAGATTCCGACCTTTTTGCGATGCGCCAGCGGTGTGCCCTCGATCGGGATCAGCGCATTAATCGGAACGCTTTCCGGATGCGGGTTGAAGGTCGCCAGAACCTGCAGCATCGAGGCGCGATCACGCAGGCTTTCGCCCATTCCGATGATGCCACCGCAACACAGGTCGATGCCTGCGTCCCGGCAATAGGACAGAGTTTCCAGTCGGTCCTGATAGGTTCGCGTCCCGATGATCGCGCCATAGAACTCCGGCGATGTGTCAAGGTTGTGATTGTAGGCGGTCAATCCAGCGTTGGCGAGCCGATTGGCCTGATGCTGCTTCAGCATACCCAAGGTCACGCAGGCCTCCATACCCAGCGCACGCACACCCGAGACCATCTCCAGCACATTGTCGAACTCTTCTCCGTCGCGGACCTGTCTCCAGGCCGCACCCATGCAAAACCGTTCTGCCCCGGCCTCCTTGGCTCGTTTGGCAAGCGACAAAACCTGCTCCGGGTTCATCAGTCTTTCCTTGGTCAACTCGACCTCTCGGTGATGCGCCGATTGCGGGCAATAGGCACAATCCTCGGGACAGCCACCGGTCTTGATCGATAGCAGGCTGGCTTTTTGAATGTCTTCGGGGTCGTGATGAATACGGTGAACCGCATTCGCGCGCCCCACCAAGTCCAGCAAGGGAAGGCGCAACAGCGCCTCCACCTCGTCCACCGACCAATCGCTGCGGAGGGTTTGGCCCTGATCAAGCATCCGATTTGGTCCCGCGAATTTTGGCCATCAGGCCGCCGGGGAGCCCCAGAACAATGATAGCTGCCAGCGTGATTTTGACCAGATCGCCCGCGACAAAGGGAGTAAAGCCGTAGGCCAGCACCTTATCCGACGGCACAAACTGCGCGAGCCAAGCCAACCCAAACCCATAAACCACGCCCAACCCCAACAGCATAGCGGGCCACAGAAATAACCTGCGCAGATTGCCGGCAGCCCAGCCGACCATCGCGGCCGCCACAACAAAGCCCAACAGGTATCCGCCGGTGCCACCGAACATGTAAGCCAGACCGATGCCCTTTTCCGGGGTTCCCGCGAATACGGGGAAGCCGGCGGCCCCCGCAACAAGATATCCAACCAGCGTGGCGGTTCCCAAACGAGCACCGTAAGCGGCGGCTATTGCCATGACCGCGGCTACCTGGAGCGTCATCGGCACGGGCCAGAACGGAACTTGCACCTTGGCGCTGAGTGTCAACAGAAGAACGCCCACGGCTATGCGCAGAGCCTGACCGGACAGGCTCAACGCTCCAAAAGAAGGAAGGGCGGCTTGGTGAGAGGGTTTCATACATCGCTCCATTTTATAGATTTAATTTCTATACTTTAAATAGGATTACATTTTTTATCTATAAATTATCAAGGCACAAAAAGTCACATCATAACGTGTTGTTATAAATGATTTTAATTAACTACCGGGCACGGCGAATGTGTTTGGTAAGAACCGAGATCGCCGAAGGAGCATCCCGACGCTTCAACGCCTGAATGATTGCCGCATGATCGGCGTCCGTTCTCTGCGCCCATTTCTGACGCCATTGCGCGAACATATGACGAGCATTGGCAATATGCAGGTCATCAATGGCATGCAGCAGCCTTGGCATGGCACAGGGTGTCAGAACCGAGCGGTGAAAGGCGCGATTTCGCGCTTCCCAAGTTGGCATATCCTTCGCCTCGTCGCACGCCGCCCGCGCCTCGTCTGCCGCCTTGATCGCGGTCGGTGTCATGTTTTGAACCGAATGCTGCAGCGCCAGCGATTCCAGCGCCACCCGCATCTCGATCACTTCGCGCACTTCAGCAGGGTTCAAGGCGGTCACACGCATACCGCGGCGCGGCTCGCTTTCTGCCAACCCGTGCGCCTCAAGCCTCAGCAATGCCTCGCGCACCGGAACGTGGCTGGTCTCATAGGCGCGCGCGATATGATCCTGCCGCAACTTTTCACCCGCAGGCAACGTGCCGGTGATGATTTGCCGGCTGAGGCGGTCATAAATCTTGTCGGCAATCGTTGCGGTCATGAATTATAGATAAAACCCGCAAAGCTCATGCTCAAGGCGATAATTCAGGATAAAAACGGGTCAGGCGCGATATTTCCACCGCAGATCAGAACCGCCATTCTTTCACCAGGCTCAGGTCGATAAACACCCGACATCAACGCCGCCAGCGCCGTCGCTCCCGCTGGTTCGACCAGTATTCGCCGCTCTTGCCACAGCGCCCCTTGCGCCCGCTCAATGGCCGCATCCGAAACCAGTACGGTTTCGATTCCCCGCGCCAAACCAAAACAGATATCGCCAATCCGGCGCGCGCCCAGCGCATTGGCAGCAATCCCCGAAACCTCGACATCCACCGGTTCACCCGCCGTCTGCGCGGCATGCAGGGCGCAAGACGTCTCGGGCTCAACCGCCACGACCTTGCGCGCGCCTTGAAACCAGCCCAAGGCACCGGAAATCAGCCCGCCGCCGCCGACCGCAATCAGAACCGTATCCGCCTGCAGTCCCTGCGCGTCCCATTCGGCAAAACAGGTGCCCTGCCCTGCAACGGTCATCTGTGCGTCATAGGCGTGGATCTGCATCGCACCGCTTGCCCTTTCATGCTCGCGGGCCAATTCCAATGCATTGGCGTATTCGCCGGGCACCACAGTCAGGTCCGCACCAATCCCTTCGATCAAGGCAATTTTCGATGGTCCTGCCATCTCTGGCACAAAGATTTTCGCCGGATAACCTAGCGTCCGCGCGGCATATGCAGCGGCAGCACCGTGATTGCCGCCCGATGCCGCAACAACTCCGGCCGCCGGCACACTGCAACTCAAAAGCGTGTTGAATGCCCCCCGCGCTTTGAAACTTCCTGTGTGCTGCATGTGCTCCAACTTCAACTCGACAGGATAGTCCAATCCGAACCCGCCAACCCGCATCACCGGTGTTTCCTGAACGTGGCCGACAACCCGTTGGGTTGCCGTTGAAATCTCTGCCTTCCAATCCATTTTCACATCCTTGTCACGGGGCGGTACTGGCGCTCTGTCCGGGAAACCTATAGCTGTTTCACAAACACGCAAGCAGGGATACCCCAGCAATGAGAGAAGACCACCGTCTGAGCCCGTTCCGCGACGCCCATACTGACCGTTCGACCGCGAGCGAGGTTCCGGATACGCCGCAAACCCGTTCACCTGCCTACAAGCTGGCCTTTGCGGATGACGACTTTCTCTGCCGTGACGAACTGCGCCCGGTGCGTCTGCAGCTTGAGTTGCTGAAACCCGAAATGTTGATGGCAGAGCGCCAGATCAGCTCGACCATTGTCATGTTTGGCGGCGCGCGCATTCCTGAACCATCAAAAAAGCACACAGCACGCACGCAAACCTTGGCAAACCTGTCTCAATACTACGACGAGGCCCGGGAGTTTGCCAGGTTGATGACCGAGAAATCCAAGGAAAGCGGCGGCCGCGAAAACGTGATTGTCACTGGTGGCGGACCAGGCGTGATGGAAGCCGGCAATCGTGGCGCGCATGAGGCAGGCGGCTGTTCTATTGGGTTGAACATCGTACTTCCCCACGAACAGGCGCCGAACCTGTTCGTGACTCCGGAACTCAGCTTCAACTTCCATTACTTTGCCATCCGCAAGATGCATTTCCTGATGCGCGCCCGTGCGATCACAATCTTCCCCGGTGGCTTCGGCACGATGGACGAACTGTTTGAGTCGCTGACGCTGATCCAGACCGGGCGCATGGAACGGGTACCCTTCCTGCTGTTTGGCCGGGCGTTCTGGGAAAAAGTCATCAACTGGGAGGCGCTCGCGGATGCGGGCACGATATCGGACGAGGATCTGGACCTGTTCCGTTTTGTCGACACCGCTCAAGAGGCGGTGCACATCATCGAAAACTGGGAACCGGCGCCAGCGCGCGATTCAATTCCCGGGAGATAGCGGGAATCGTGGTAAACTGTGCTTCGACCGCATCCAAGGGAGGAGCTCATGTCTTATGTAACGGTTTCCAACTGGAGTTACGACGACACCCTCGATGAAAGCGCGTTGCTTGCGACGGCCAAAGAAAAGCTCAGCCAACTCAAGGCGATGGGCGCCAGCAGTGGCCACCTTGTCAGGATCAGCCCCACCGAAGGACTGATCGTAATGGTTTATCCGGACGAAGGCACATGGAACCGCGTGCGCGAGTCAGTCGAACACATGCGCAAGGATACCATTGCGACCGAAGGCGGCGTGATGACGCGCGCATTCAATGGCCCAGCTGTGGTTTCGGTCTGAAACCGCTTAGTGCAGTTCCGACGGAAGAACCCCAAGTTCATCGCCACCAGGCAGCCTTGTCACAACCTGTTTGCCTTTCACATCCTTGATCGCATAGCCGAAACCTGCCAGCCGGAATTTCCATTCCCGCGCGCTCAGCGACTTCGCCCGCTCACGCTGAAGCAGGTCCAGAACGCCCGCCTCGATCCCCGTTCTTTCAATATTAGCCTGCGCCATTTCTTCCCCTCCATGGCATTGACCCCTGAATGGAAACTAATTGTTCAACAGGGCGGAAATTCACCGGATTTTAGGTGAGTCTTAGGCATTTCTTGTGCTTCCACGGCCACAATTTGAATGCTATGGCGGTTCGAACGTGATCGTCGAAGGGGTAAAAGCCATGTACAAATCAGTGTCGGATGGCCTGAAATTGGGCGAAATGCTCCACCTTCGCGGCAACACGCTAGGCAAGGGCGACCCTGTTGCCCTGCCGCTGGTACAAAGCAGCATGTACCATTTGCCTGGAACACCTGACGGGTTTCCAGGATACGGCCGCGTCAACAATGCGACATGGGAACATCTGGAACATGTGCTGGCGCATCTCGAAGGCGCACCATGTGTGTGCTTTCCTTCAGGCATGGGCGCGATTTCAGCAGCCCTGTTTGCCGTGGTCAAGGCCGGGCACCGGGTGCTGATTCCTTCGGATGGCTACTATGTGACCCGGCTTTTGGCCGACCGTTTCCTGGCCAAACTGGGCGTCACAGTGATCGAGCGTCCAACCATGAGCTTTGCCGATGGCGGATTTGAAGGGTTTGATGTTGTGTTTGTAGAAAGCCCGTCCAACCCCGGTCTGGATATGGTCGATCTGGCGGCTATCGCCCGGGATGTTCGCGCTTTGGGAGGCATTACCATTGCCGACAATACGACTTTGACACCGCTTGGACAGCGTCCGCTGGATCTGGGGATCGACGTAGTGGTGTCCTCGGACACCAAGGCGATGGGGGGGCATTCGGACGTACTGATGGGGCATGTCGCCAGTCGAAATGCAGATTTCATGGAATCCGTCGAAGAATGGCGGAGAGTGTCCGGCGCGATCCCCGGCCCGCAGGAATCCTGGCTGCTGCACCGGGGGCTGGAAACGCTGGATGTTCGGTTTGAACGGATGTGCGAAACGGCAGGGCTGCTGGCCGGAAAACTTGCCGAACACCCGGCTATCCGACGGATCCGCTATCCGGGCCTGCCACAGGACCCGTCGCACAATCTGGCCAGCACTCAGACCAGACGGTTCGGGTTCCTGTTGTCGGTCACTCTGGAAAGCGAGGCCAAGGCCGAACAGTTCATCAATGACTGCGCTCTGATCCGGCCAGCCACGTCATTCGGCGGAGTGCACACATCCGCAGAGAGGCGCGCGCGCTGGGGTGATGCAGTTGACCCGGGCTTTGTTCGGCTTTCGGTCGGTTGCGAACCGGCAGAGGAATTGTGGCAGGCGGTCAGGGTATCCCTCGACGGGTTGCATTGAGACCTCCTATTTTTTCTGTTCACGCAGTTCCTTAAACACGAAGATCGGTAGCAGAATCCCCGCGATCAGTGCTCCAAGCCAGACAAGCAAAGTGGCGGCCAGCAGGTTCGATACTCCGCCAATCGTCAACCCGGCGGCAATGAAATCGGTGATCAGCAGCCCGACGAAGATCACGACCAGCGCGATACCGCCCTTGAGAGCTGGCACGTTTTTTTCGCTGACCTTTGCGATCAGGGGTTCGGCGATCACTTGTACAAGCGTAAATATGACCACCACGACGATGAAGGACAGCGGCGCGATGGAAAAGCCCGCAAGAATGGCTGCGGCCAGCAAAAGACCAACGGCGTTGCCGACAAGCAAGGCAACGGCCGACATGAGACGTCGTGACATGAGTAAATCCCTCGCAATCAATCCTTGTTGATATTGAATACGAGCCTAGACCGGGATCAGATCAATTTCATCTTGTTTTTCAAAGGCCCGCTTCGGACTCGATCTGTTTGCGCGACTTGCGCTCGCGTTCGGTTGCGGATTTCAGCTGACCGCAGGCGGCCATGATATCCTCGCCACGGGGCGTACGGATGGGTGAGGCATATCCGGCCTGGTAGATGATGTTTGCAAACGCCCGGATGCGGTTGTTCGAGCTTCGCTTGTAGGGGGCACCGGGCCATTCGTTGAACGGGATCAGGTTGATTTTGGCCGGAATGTTGTGGCGTTTGATGTGCGCGATCAGGCGGCGGGCGTCTTCGTCCGTGTCATTCACTCCGTCCAGCATCACGTATTCAAAGGTAATACGCTCCGAGTTGGATGCCTTGGGATAGCAGGCCAGTGCGCCCAGCAATTCTTCTATATTCCAACGCTTGTTGATCGGCACCAGCATGTCGCGGGTATCGTCTGTTGTGGCGTGAAACGAGATCGCCAGCAGACAGCCGATTTCAACCGCGGTGCGCGCGATTTCCGGCACCACGCCGGAGGTCGACAGGGTAATGCGGCGACGGGACAAAGAGATGCCTTCGGGGTCCATCGCGATCTTCATCGCGTCGCGGACGTTGTCGAAATTGTAAAGCGGCTCGCCCATTCCCATTAGTACAATATTGGACAAAAGGCGGGTTTCGTTCTTGGGTTCACCCGGTGTCGGCCACTCCTCAAGATCGTCGCGCGCCATCATGATCTGACCCACAATTTCCGCGGATGTGAGATTTCGTACCAGTTTCTGAGTGCCTGTGTGGCAAAATGTACAAGTCAACGTACACCCGACCTGCGAGGAAATGCACAACGTGCCGCGATCTTCTTCGGGGATATAGACCACCTCGACCTCGTGCCCGCCAGCGATGCGGACGAGATATTTGCGGGTGCCGTCCTCGGACACCTTGCGGGTCACCACCTCGGGGATTTCGATCACGAACGCCTCGGCCAGTTGCGCGCGATAGGCCTTGGCGAGGTTCGTCATCTCGGCAAAGTCGCGCACGCCCCATTGATAAATCCATTGCCAGATCTGGTTGACCCGCATCTTGGCCTGTTTCTCGGGCGTGCCATGTTCGATCAGAACCTCGCGCAGCCGGTCGCGGGTGAGGCCCACAATATTGACCTTCCCCTCGGCAGGCAGCTTGCGGGGGATGGTCAGGACGTCATGAGTGATCGGCGCTTTGGCGGACATGGGCAGGGACTCGGCGGATTCTGGAACGGAATGCGCCTCTATATAGGAAAGTCGGCAAAGATCAAAAGGTTTCGCGCAGCGCGACAAGGGGCGTGTTTTCACGAATCTCTTTTTTGAGCTATTCTGAACATAATACTTATGGCGGAGGGGGACATGGCCAAAGGTATTTCGGCGCCTGTGGGTAAGAACAAGGCGAACGATTCCGAGGATGTCAAACAGGTTCAGACCCTGTTGAATCCGTTTGCTCAGGCCGCCGGGTTTCCAAAACTGAAAGTTGACGGAAAATACGGCAAGAAGACTGCGGCCGCGATCGGGGCATTTCAACTCAGGGTGTGCAAGTTCAAACCCGACTATGTCATTTCGCCGGGCAAGACGACGATCAAGACGCTTGTTGCGGGTCCGGCCAAAGCCAAGGCCAATGCCAAAAAGGTGGAACAGGCCAAGGTCGAAGCCAAGAAAAGCGCGCTGAAACAGGCGGTCAAGAACGCCGAAAAGGCGGCAAAGTCCGAAAAGCTGGAAAAGAGCATTTGGGGCGACATCTTTGACAAGGTCGAATCCTATGCCGATGAGCTGTATGACGACTTTCTGAACCTGTTCGAAAAAAAGGCCGAAGCCACACCCGAAGACGCCAAAAAGATCGCGGACAAGGTGATCAAGGAGGCGCAGAAAAAGGCGGCGGACGAGGCCAAGGTTGCCGCCAAGGAAGCGGAAAAGAAACCGGAACCCAAGGCCAAGGGCAAGGTGACCGGCAAGACCAAGGGCGTGAAGAAACGGCTTTTGGATGTTCTCAACGAGGTTTCCGCCTTTTACGACAAGCCCATCCTTGTTGTGTCCGGCCTGCGGTCAAAGAAATATCAGGCCGAGTGCATGTACAAAGGTTGGAACGGGCATCTGAAGCGCGGCAATTACTACTACTATCTGGCCAGAAACCAGAAGCTAAGGGAAGAGTTGGACGGCATCCGGCAGCGCGGTGACGAGAAGGCCTTTATTGAAACGATGATGAAGAAGGCCGACTGGAAACAGGTCTCGTACCACCTGACCGGCAGCGCCGTTGATGTGGCTTTGACAACCGACAAACGGATGATTGCGGCCCTGGCCACCTGTCTGAATCACCTGCGCGAAACCAACAGCGGCAAGGTCGCCTGTCATCACTTTGATCTGAAGAAATGCGAGTGGCCGATCAAGGAAACAACCAGAGCCAAGTGGAAGAAGGCCTGAGAGGGTGGCGACACATTGATGCTTGCGAATCACGGCAATGATTGAGGCCAACCTCGCCGTTTTTCAAAGTCGGTGCTGCTCTGGCAACTGACCGCACCATTCAAAAAAGAGGTCCATGGCCTGCTCAGCCAGAGAGACGGCCTAAGCAATGGTCACAGCCGCTGTCTGTCAGGTCCAGTCCAGCACGACCTTGCCGGACAGTCCGGATTTCATGGCGGCAAAGCCCTGACGGAATTCGTCGACCTTGAACCGGTGGGTTATGACGCGGCTGACGTCGAGGCCGTTTTGCAGCATGGCAATCATCTTGTACCAGGTCTCGAACATTTCGCGGCCATAGACGCCCTTGATGGTGATCGCCTTGAACACGATGCGGCTCCAGTCCACCGGGGATTTGCCCGGCGGGATGCCCAGCAAAGCGATCTTGCCGCCCATCACCAGCGACTCGACCATCTGATCCAGCGCCGCCTGCGAGCCTGACATTTCCAACCCCACGTCGAAACCCTGGCTCATGCCAAGCTGGTGGATCACGTCGCGCAGGTCTTCGTTGGTCACATCGACCGTTCTGACGGACGGAACCACGTGTTTCGCCAGATTCAGACGGTCGGGGTTGATGTCGGTGATCACCACGTGACGGGCGCCCGCGTGGCGTGCGACGGCGGCGGCCATGATGCCGATGGGGCCCGCGCCGGTGATCAGCACATCCTCTCCCAACAAATCAAAACTCAGCGCGGTGTGGACGGCGTTGCCAAGGGGATCGAGGATCGCGCCGATCTCGTCCGGGATGTCATCGGGGAGCGGTACCACGTTGAAGGCGGGAAGTTTGAGGTATTCGGCAAAGGCGCCCTGTTCGTTCACCCCGATCCCGCGCGTGCCGGGGTCGAGGTGGAATTTGCCGGCCCGGCTTTGACGGCTGTCGGTCTTGATCAGGTGCCCCTCGCCCGAGCAGCGCTGGCCGATTTTCAGATCGGTGACATTGCGGCCAAGCTCGACGATCTCGCCCGCGAATTCATGGCCGGTGATCATCGGTACCGGAACCGTGTGCGCGGCCCACTCATCCCAGTTCCAGATATGGATGTCGGTGCCGCAGATGCCGGTCTTGTTTATTCTGATCAGCACCTCATCCGGGCCGATCTCGGGCACCGGGGCCTGCACCATCCACAGCCCTTCCTCGGGCTTGGATTTTTCCAGGGCTTTCATTGTATTGGGTCGCATCAGATTACCCCCAGTTCTTTGCCCACCTTGCCAAAGGCCGCCAGTGCCCGGTCAAGTTCGTCCCTGGTCAGCGCCGCATTCATCTGGGTCCTGATCCGCGCCTGACCCCGCGGCACGACGGGAAAGAAGAAGCCCGAGACATAAACGCCCTCGTCAAACAGCCGCGCGGCCATGTCCTGTGCCAGCGTGGCCTCGCCCAGCATGACCGGAATGATCGGGTGCTCGCCCGGCAGCAGGTCGAAACCCAGCTTTTCCAAACCTGTGCGCCAGTACTTGGCATTGCCGAAAAGTTTTGAGCGCAGCATGTCGCCCTCTTCGACCAGACGGATCGCTTCCAATCCGGCGGCGACGATGGCAGGCGGCAGCGAGTTTGAGAACAGATAGGGCCGCGCCCGCTGCCGCAGCAGGTCAATCACTGGCTGCGGCCCGGCGATGTAGCCGCCGATTGCCCCCCCAAGTGCCTTGCCCAAGGTTCCCGTCAGAATGTCCACATCAACGCCGAAATGGTCCGGTGTGCCCGCACCGTTCGGCCCCATGAAGCCGGTGGCGTGGCAGTCATCGACCATCACCACCGCATCGTATTTGTCGGCCAGCGCCCGGATTGCGGGCAGGTTGGCGAGGTAGCCGTCCATCGAGAACACGCCGTCGGTGGCAATCATGATATGCCGCACACCATCCGCCCGCGCCTGTTTCAGCCAGGCTTCGAGGTCGTTCATGTCATTGTTCAGGTAGCGATAGCGCCTGGCCTTGCACAGCCGCACGCCATCAATGATCGAGGCGTGGTTGAGACTGTCCGAGATGATGGCATCCTCGGGACCCAGGAGGGGTTCGAACAAGCCGCCATTTGCGTCGAAACAGGCGGCGAACAGGATCGCGTCGTCCTTGTTCAGGAATTTTGCCAGGCGCTGCTCCAACTCACGGTGAATATCCTGCGTGCCGCAAATGAACCGGACCGAGGCCATGCCGAACCCGCGCGGTTCCATCGCGCCTTTGGCGGCGGCAATCAGATCCGGATGATCGGCAAGCCCCAGATAGTTGTTGGCGCACAGGTTGATGACCTGACGCCCGCCAACCGTGATCTCGCCGCCCTGGGGCGAGGTGATCATTCGCTCGCGCTTGTAAAGCCCTTCGGCCTCGATCTGGGCGAGCGTGTCGGTGACATGGGTCAGGAAATCTTGGGACATCGAATCCTCCTTCGCTTTCGTGCTGTCTATCATAACGGATTTGATTCCGAAATAAGAGAATTCGATATCGCGGAAAATTTTCCCGGATAACGGAATATGCTTTGGTGCTTGTCATCAACACGGAACGCTATTGCCTTGATACCGCGCCGTCTTCCTGAAACTGTTTGGTGCTGTTCGTGCGGGGACAGAGGTCGCCACGATTTCCAACATCCAGGAAATTGCCCACCAGCTCCCAACCGCCGCAGGTTTCATAGACCAACAGCCGATCCGCAGGGATGGTATCGCGCACTTCCTCGGCATGCGCTTTGAGCACATTGGTGGCATGCAAGGCCTTAATATCGCGCGATTTTTGGCGAATTTCCATTTGAGGAAAACCTGGCGCACTCCGAAGCATTCCCAATAAATTTTGATCCGGAAGGCATACAGCTGCGTAGAAACTGCATTGTTAGTCAGGGAGACAATGAAATGTTGAAAGTCGTACTATCTGCCGCAGCGGTTACCATGATGATCGTCCCGATCGCCTTTGCAGGTCCCGGTCAGGGCAACACCGGCAACGGCAACAGCGGGTTGGCACAGGGAATGGCGGCGTCGGTATCCGGCGGCAACGCCACGCTTGGCGATGCGCTGGGCGGGCCGGGCAAGGGAACTGCCTCGGCCGTCAGTGGCGGCGGCAATGGTGGTTGGGGCAATGTCGGCAGCCAAAGCGGCGTCGCAGGTGCTGGTCAGGTTTCCAACCGCGATGGTGACCGCGGCAAGTAACCTTTTGCCGGTCGCTTCCCGACACGGAGCGACCGGACAACCTCTAGCCGGTTTTCACGATCAGAAAGACGCGTGCAGGCCCATCGACCGACGTTATCGAATGGGGAACATCCGCCGCGTATCTCGCCGTGTCTCCGGCGGCCAGCTTCTGATCTGCAGTACCGGACTTGACGGTCACGATCCCATCAAGAACCGTAAGCTGCTCGCGGCACCCGCGTGAATGCGGTTGGCTGCGCAAACTGCCCCCCGCTTCAAAGAAGATGTCATAAACTTCGTGCCCGCCGGCCTCTTCGGGTGGGGACAGGATCTTGATGCGGCACCCCTGCCCCATGTTGTCGATGCTGGGAACGTCAGTGTGGCGCAGCACTTCGATCTGATCGCTTGCATCGGTCTCTTCCAGCAATCCCGCGAAATCGACCTGTAGGGCACGTGTCAGGTTCCACAGCGTCGCGATGGTCGGGCTGCTTTCGCCCCGCTCGATCTGGCTGACCATCGACCGGGACACACCGCTGAGATTGGCCACGGCCTCCAGCGACAGGCCTTGGGCGCGCCGGGCCTCTTTCAGGCGGGCAGGAAGGCGCGTCAGTATATCGTCAGTATTTTCCGTCATTGCGGATTCTGTGCGCCCTTGAGCGTCATTTGTCAATTCAGGCTGTGACGGTACGTCCCATGAGACAGGGCAATGCTGCAGGTGCATAATGGCGCGGAATCGAGAGGAGTGAGACATGACCGACATCGTAATCCTGGATGGCGCACGCACCGCCATCGGCACATTTGGCGGGGCGCTGGCCTCGACCGCCCCAATTGACCTCGCCACCGTCGCGACCGAGGCGGCGCTGGAACGCGCGGGCGTCGAGGGGGCGCAGATTGGCCATGTCGTGTTCGGCCATGTGATCAATACCGAGCCGCGCGACATGTATTTATCCCGCGTCGCTGCAATGCAGGCGGGCATTCCGAACGGCACACCGGCGATGAACGTGAACCGGTTGTGCGGGTCGGGTGCTCAGGCCATCGTGTCGTCGGCGCAGGCCCTGATGGTGGGCGACGCCGATTTCGCGCTTGCCGGCGGAGCGGAAAGCATGTCGCGCAGCCCGTTCCTCATGACACAGGCCCGCTGGGGCGCGAAAATGGGTGACGTGAAATCGCTGGACATGATGCTGGGGGCGCTGAACTGCCCGTTCGGGACAGGGCATATGGGTGTCACCGCCGAGAATGTCGCCGATGAACATCAGGTCAGCCGCGAACAGATGGATGCATTTGCGCTGACCAGCCAGACCCGCGCCGCTGCCGCAATCGAAGCCGGTTATTTCGACAGCCAGATCGCGCCGGTGCAGGTCAAGGTCAAACGCGACATGGTCGATTTCAAGGTCGACGAACATCCCAAGGCAACCACTGCCGAGGCTCTGGCCGGTCTGAAAGCCGTGTTCAAGAAGGATGGCAGGGTGACGGCGGGGAATGCTTCGGGCATCAATGACGGCGCGGCGGCACTGGTGCTGGCGACGGCGGGTGCTGCCGAAAAGGCGGGATTGAAACCCAAGGCGCGCATTCTGGGCTATGCCCTTGCGGGCGTACGTCCCGAAGTGATGGGCATCGGACCGGTGCCTGCGGTTCAGAACCTTTTAGCCAAAACCGGATTGTCAGTCAGCGATTTCGACGTGATCGAAAGCAACGAGGCATTCGCAGCGCAGGCCGTGGCCGTGAACAAGGAGCTTGGCCTGGACCCGGCCATAGTGAATCCCAACGGTGGCGCGATCGCGCTGGGCCATCCGGTCGGGGCGACCGGTGCGATCATCACCGTCAAGGCGCTTTATGAGCTGGAACGCACCGGCGGTTCCAAGGCGCTGATCACCATGTGCATCGGCGGCGGTCAGGGAATTGCCCTCGCCATCGAGCGGCTTTGATGCAAGAAACGCCGGGGGCGCCAAGCCCCCGCGCGGCGGTCAGATCAACGCGCTGATCGCCAGCACCAGACCGCCACCGACGACGGCACCAATCAGCGCGGGCCAAAGTATCGCGCCGATGCCGGGCTTGTTGTTTTCTTCCGATTGGGTTTGCGCCATGAGCGCGTTTTCGACCAGACCGGGCAGGCGCGGGCCAAAACGGGCCAGCACCAGCGCTGTTTTCCCCAGGTCGCGGACCATGGCACGGGGGCCAATGGACTGTTTGATATAGTCCTCGACCACGGGCCGGGCCACTTCCCAGATGTTGATGTGCGAATCGAGCGAGCGCGCCACACCTTCGACCACCACCATTGTGCGCTGCAGCAGGATCAGCTCGGTCCGGGTTTCCATTCCGAACCGTTCGGTGACTTCGAACAGATAACTCAGCAACCGGCCCATGGAGATATGGGTGGCGTCCATGCCAAAGATCGGCTCGCCCACAGCGCGCAGGGCGCGGGCAAACTCGTCGACATCCTGATTGGCAGGGACGTAGCCGGCTTCGAAATGCACCTCGGCCACACGTTTGTAATCGCGGCGGATAAACCCGAACAGGATCTCGGCATAGACCCGGCGGGTATATTCGTCGATATGGCCCATGATGCCGTAGTCATAAGCAATGATGTCACCATTTGCGGCGACCTTGAGGTTGCCCTGATGCATGTCGGCGTGAAAAAAGCCGTCGCGCAGCGCGTGCGACAGAAACATGCGCAGCACCCTGCGGGCCAGGTCCGCACGGTCGTGATTGGCGGCATCCAGCGCGTCATTGTCGCCCAGCGCGATGCCGTCGGCCCAGCTGAGCGTCATCACCCGTCGTGCCGATAGCGACCACAGCACCGGCGGCAGCCAAAACCCTTTGTCATCCTTGGTGTTGGCCGCGTATTCCGAAGCCGCGGCGCTTTCCAGGCGTAAATCCAACTCGCCACGAACGACACCGTCAAAATGTTCGATCACGTCCAGCGGGCGCAGACGGCGGGCACCGGGCGCGAACAGGTCGACAATCCGCGCGGCGAAATAGAAGGCGTCGACATCCTTGCGAAACGCGCGCTCGATACCGGGGCGCAGGACCTTGACGGCAACCTCTTCTCCGGTATCGGCCAGTTTCGCCTTGTGGACCTGCGCGATCGAGGCGGCGGCGATCGGTTCGCTGAATTCCGAGAACAGTTCATCCGTGGAACGGCCGAGTTCCTTGGTGACCTCTTTCATTGCCTCGGCGCGCGAAAATGGTGGCAGCTTGTCCTGCAGAACGCGCAGCTGATCGGCCAGTTCGACGCCAACTACGTCGGGCCGGGTCGAAAGCACCTGACCGAACTTGATATAGGCCGGGCCCAGCGCGGTTAGCGCGCGGGTTGCGGGCGGCATCGACGGGTCGCCCTTGTAGCCCAGCCACTGGAACGGCTTGCCAAGCGTATGGGCCAGAATGCGAATGGCGCGTGGGGCCTCGAACGCGTCGAGCACGACGTTCATGGCGCCGGTGCGCTCCAGCGTGGCGCCTGTCCGGATCAGGCGGATGATGTTGTGAGGGCCGCGCATCCGTCAGATCTTCCAGCCCGAATGCAGCGCGGCGATACCCATGCTGAGGTTGCGGTACTTGGCGTTTTCGAAACCGGCTGCGCGGACCATGTTCAAAAAGGTCTCTTGATCCGGGAATTTGCGGATCGATTCCACCAGATACTGATAGCTGTCATAGTCATTGGCGATCAGCTTGCCCATGCGCGGGATGACGTTGAAACTGTATAGGTCGTAGAGCTTTTGCAGCCCATCATTGGGCAATTGGCTGAATTCCAGCACCATCAGGCGGCCACCGGGCTTTAACACGCGATAGGCCTCGTTCAGAGCGTCTTGCGGGCGGGTGACGTTCCGGATGCCGAACGAGATCGTGTAGACATCGAATGTGTTGTTGTCGAAGGGCAACGCCATCGCGTCACCCACCACCCAGTCAAGGCTTGCCACCATCTGTTCGGCCTCGGCGCGCTTGCGACCCTCGACCAGCATCGGTTCGGTCAGGTCCAGAACGGTGGCATGTCCGTGGCCCGCACGCTTCAGAAACCGGAAGGAGATGTCGCCGGTACCCCCCGCCACATCCAGCAGGCGCTGTCCGGGGCGTGGGGCCAGCCAATCCATCATCGCGTCCTTCCAGACCCGGTGGATGCCCATCGACATGACGTCGTTCATCACGTCGTATTTCGAGGCGACCGAGTTGAACACGCCCTGCACGCGCCCGGCCTTGTCGGCCTCGCGGACGGTTTCGAAGCCGAAATGGGTGGTCTTGTCTTCTGACATGTCGGGCACCTTGATTCACTTGTGCCCCAGATATAGCGTCCGCCTCAGATTCACAAACGCACAAAACATCGCGGTCATATGTTTGAAAACTTTGGGCAGAGCCTTCTTTCCATTCAGCAGGCTTTTCAGTCGAATCCGAAGCTGTTCACAGGGATATTTCTTGTTGGGCTTTTAATAACCTGGATGAAGTACCGGTTGATCCGACATGGGCTGAATCGATCTCAGAAACAGAACTATGCTGGATGGGAAATTGCGGCCAAGCGGGGAAAACGCTCGCATCCTACGGGAATCGGCCATACAGAAATTCTGATCATGCGGCCGATAAAGGTCATTCCCATAGCATTGTTCTGTTTGGTGTTCTTTGGTGGCGGGGCCATATTCGTTGCATCCAAAGGACTGCAGGACGCCCGAGCATGGGTTTCAGTAATCGCGGGTGTGATGTTCAGCCTGATGAGCATGTGGCTCATCATGTTTTCCTTTACGCGCATTAAGTATGACGGCGAAACCATCGAAAAGCGTGCGCTGTTTCGCCCCGTTGTGTCTGCTTCATTGTCAAAGCTGAGCAAGGTTCGACCGATCAGCAAGACCATTGCAGGGGGCGTGTATCTTGAATTTCGGGATGGCCAGAAAATCCGCGTAGTTTCTCGGATGTCAGGCTATGGGCAGCTTTTGGAGAAGTTGGCGCAGAAAGATCCTAAATTGGCTATGATGTTGCGAATGATCAACAAGCCGAAAAGGGCGATCCAAGATGCCTGAACTGCCCGAGGTCGAGACAGTAAGACGCGGCCTGAGCCCTGCGATGGAGGGCGTGGTGATCGAAAAGGCGGATGTGAACCGGCCGGATCTGCGCTGGCCTTTCCCCGAACGGATGGCCGAACGGCTGAGCGGGCAGCGGGTAGAACGACTGCGGCGGCGGTCGAAATACATCCTGGCCGATCTGGCAAGCGGCGAGACGCTGCTGATCCATCTGGGCATGTCGGGCCGGATGACGGTCTCGGGCGATCCGCTGGGGCAATTCGCGCATGATCATCCCGCACTGCAAAAACATGACCACGTGGTGTTCCACATGGCCAACGGCGCGCGGATCACCTTTAACGACCCACGCCGCTTTGGGGCGATGGACCTGATGCCGACTGCGAAGTCGGAGGCGCACAAGCTGTTGGCCGTTCTTGGCCCGGAACCGCTTGGCAACGACTTTCACGAGCAGCACCTGGTCGACTCGTTCCGCAACAAGAACACACCGGCCAAATCCGCCCTTCTGGATCAGGGAATCGTCGCGGGGCTGGGCAATATCTATGTCTGCGAGGCATTGTTTCGCGCCGGGATATCGCCACGTCGCAAGGCCGGGCAAATTTCCAAGGATCGCGTCGCGGCGCTGGTCCCGATCATTCGGCAGGTATTGCAGGAGGCCATCGAGGCGGGCGGATCTTCCCTGCGCGATTTCCGGCAAGCTGATGGAGAGCTTGGATATTTTCAGCACAGCTTTGATGTCTATGGGCGCGAGGGACTGCCCTGCCGGACACCGGAATGCACCGGTGAAATCAAGAGAATCACCCAATCCGGCCGATCGTCCTTTTACTGCGCGCAATGCCAAAGATAGCTTGATCCCGCATTCTCGCGTGGTAAGGAATCATCCCTGAACGGAACAACCGAAAGCATATGCCACATGGCCTTTGAGACGATCATCGTCGAAATCGACGAACACGTTGCTCTGATCAGACTGGATCGCCCGGACGCGCTGAACGCCTTGAACACCCAACTTCTGGGAGAGCTGTGCACCGCTCTGGAAGAGGCTGACGCCAACGACAAGGTGCGCTGCATCGTCATTACCGGCTCGGACAAGGCCTTTGCCGCGGGCGCCGACATCAAGGAAATGTCGGAGATGAGTTTTGTGGATGTCTACACCACCAACCTGTTTGCCGATGCCAATGACCGGATCACCGCGATCCGCAAGCCGATCATCGCGGCTGTTGGCGGGTATGCCCTGGGCGGCGGTTGCGAACTGGCGATGATGTGCGATTTCATCATTGCCGCGGACACCGCCAAGTTCGGTCAGCCCGAGATCAATCTGGGCGTCATCGCTGGTATGGGCGGAAGCCAGCGCCTGACCCGGTTTGTCGGCAAGTCCAAGTCGATGGACATGAACCTGACGGGCCGGTTCATGGATGCCGAAGAAGCCGAGCGCGCCGGACTTGTCAGCCGCGTTGTGCCTGCCAAAAAACTCGTCGAAGAAGCGATTGGCGCGGCACAGAAGATCGCCGAGAAATCCATGCTGACGGCGATGGCGGCGAAAGAAGCCGTGAACCGCAGCTATGAACTGCCGTTGAGCGAGGGCATGCTGTTCGAACGCCGTGTGTTCCACTCGATGTTTGCGACCGAGGACCAAAAGGAAGGCATGACCGCGTTTCTGGAAAAACGCACCGCGCAGTTCCGGGATAAATAACAGACCCGTCATCGGCGATTCGGGCGGGCCACGGCCCGCCTTTTTCATGTTTGGTCGGTTTTCCCAAGAATCGACTTGGCAAACCGGGGAAACTTGGATAGTCAGCGCCGCTATACATGCGCGTGCGGCCCGCTTTGGCCAGAATCACACCCGTGATCCCTGACCCGGTGCGGCATTTGCCGTGCGCGACCCGAGACAAACCGAACCGAAAGGTCAGAGACACATGGCAAATTCGCCCCAGGCAAAGAAACGCGCTCGTCAGAACGAAAAGCGTTTCGCAATCAACAAAGCACGTCGTTCGCGCATCCGCACCTTCCTGCGCAAGGTCGAAGAAGCAATTGCGTCAGGTGACAAGGATGCCGCAACCACCGCTTTGCGCGCGGCTCAGCCCGAGCTGATGCGCGGCGTCTCCAAAGGCGTTTTCCACAAGAACACCGCGTCGCGTAAAATGTCGCGCCTGTCGGCCCGCGTCAAAGCGCTGGGCTAACGCTGCGTCAACTTTTGACGATTCTCAGTTTGAGGGCGCCGCGATTCTGCGGCGCCTTTTTTCGTGCTGTTGCCGGAAAGCCGCGCCCTCAGGAAACCCAGAGATTCTTTCCGACAAAAATCCGAGTCAATACCAGAGTTTCGTTGCCGCCGCGCGCCTCGGCTTGCTACCACTGTTCCAGCGATTCACTCGCTTGGGGGGACAGGCTGTTTTCGGGCGAACCTGACGGGCATCAGGTTAGGACGGAAGCGAATGTCGGATACTGGCGCAAAGCCGGGTCCGGTCTGCTTGGAGTTTCGGGAAACCGGAATTCAAGCCCTGTCTAAGACTGTGATAGTAGCTGTTGGCCTGAGTTCCGGGCACAACTCGTGTTTTTGATGTTGTAGTCGGAGTATTCGGCCTGCGCTATTGCGTACCCGGAGGGTATCTTCGCCGATCCTGTTCGGCGAAACGGTACTGTTGTGCTTGTGAATCCACCCCATAACGCTGGGGACAAGATGATGAATAAGGCGAAAAGCCAACAATTGGGATGCGTGAGGCGCTGGATGACACAAGAGAAATGGGGACAGCTTCGCAACAAGTTGCTGAAGGCGGTTGGAAAGAACAACTATACCACGTGGATCGAACCGCTGGAATTTCAGGAGCTGCAGGATGGGGTTGCGGTTTTTTCTGTTCCGACGAATTTCATGGGCAATTACGTCAGCCAGAACTTTGCCGACCTCATTCTTTATGAACTGAATACAGCCGGCGCCGCAGTGAAGCGTCTGGCGTTTCGCGTTGCGGCCAATTTCCCGGCCCGCCCTGCAAGTCCTGAAGAAGAGCCTGCTGTCGCGAAGGAAGAGATGCAAACGGCATTCAATGGCATCGCAAATCCAGTCGCGGATTCGCTGCAGGCCGCACCGCTGGATACCCGCTTTACCTTTGACACATTCGTGGTGGGTAAACCGAACGAACTGGCCCATGCTGCCGCGCGCCGCGTGTCCGAAGGCGGGCCGGTCACCTTCAACCCGCTGGTCCTTTATGGCGGTGTGGGCCTTGGTAAGACGCACCTGATGCACGCCATCGCCTGGGAACTGAAAGCCAAGCGGCCCGATCTGAACGTTCTTTACCTGTCCGCCGAACAGTTCATGTACCGGTTTGTGCAGGCCCTGCGCGAACGCCGGATGATGGATTTCAAACATCTCTTCCGTTCCGTCGACGTGCTTATGGTGGATGACGTGCAATTCATCGCCGGCAAGGATTCGACCCAGGAAGAGTTCTTTCACACCTTCAACGCGCTGGTGGATCAGAACAAACAGATCATCATCTCGGCCGACCGCGCGCCGGGGGAAATCAAGGATCTGGAAGACCGGGTCAAATCGCGCCTGCAATGCGGCCTTGTCGTGGATCTGCACCCGACGGATTATGAGTTGCGCCTGGGCATCCTGCAAAACAAGGTGCAGATGCATCGCGCAACATATCCCGACCTGAAAATTGCCGATGGTGTTCTGGAATTCCTGGCGCATCGCATTTCGACCAATGTCCGCGTGCTTGAAGGCGCGCTGACCCGCCTGTTTGCCTTTGCCTCGCTGGTCGGGCGCGAGATCGACATGGAACTGACTCAGGATTGCCTGGCCGATGTGCTGCGGGCTTCGGAACGCAAGATCACGGTCGAGGAAATCCAGCGCAAGGTGTCTGACTATTACAACATCCGCCTCAGCGACATCATCGGGCCCAAGCGCCTGCGGTCTTATGCGCGCCCGCGCCAGGTTGCGATGTACCTGTGCAAGCAGCTGACCAGCCGGTCCCTGCCCGAGATTGGCCGCCGCTTTGGCGGGCGTGACCACACCACGGTGATGCATGGTGTCAAACGCATCGAGGAGCTGAAAGTGACCGACGGCCAGATCGCGGAAGACGTGGAAATGCTGCGCCGGGCGCTGGAAGCCTGAGCACCGCTCACCTTCGGTTCGGTTTGCGCCCCGGAGTTCTGCTCCGGGGCGTTTTTTTGTGCGGATAGACTCATGGTTGCAACAGATGTGTGCCCTGCAAGTCACCTGCCCCTTGACGGTTTGTGCATTCCAGCCGAGAAATCCGTAAAAAAACCTTGTGCCGCAGGGGTAAACCGCTAGTTTGCCTATCCCGGCTTATGTCAGAGGAATTGAGGGTATGAAGATCAGCATCGAACGCGGCACATTGCTCAAGGCCGTGTCGCAGGCCCAGTCCGTTGTGGAACGTCGCAACACCATCCCGATTCTGGCGAACGTTCTGATCGAAGCCGACGGCGATCAGGTGCAGTTCCGCGCCACCGACCTGGATATAGAAGTTGTCGACAAGGCGCCTGCCCAGGTGGAACGTGCCGGGGCGACCACCGTTGCAGCCACCACCCTGCACGAAATCGTGCGGAAATTGCCTGATGGGGCGCTGGTCACGCTGACTGCCGACAGCGCCGCAGGCCGCCTGACAGTCGAGGCGGGGCGATCGAACTTTTCGCTGGCGACCCTGCCCAAGGAAGATTTCCCGGTGATGGCGTCATCGGAATACCAGTCGAATTTCTCGGCCCCCGCCGCGTTGCTGCGCCGCCTGTTCGACAAATCGAAATTCGCCATATCGACCGAGGAAACGCGGTATTATCTGAACGGCGTCTACATGCATGTGGCTGACGGTTCCGAGGGCGGCAAAGTGTTGCGCTGTGTGGCAACGGACGGGCACCGGTTGGCGCGGATCGATGCCGACCTGCCGGAAAACGCCGCCGACATGCCCGGCGTGATCGTGCCGCGCAAGACCGTGGGTGAATTGCGCAAGCTTCTGGAAGACGATGACATGGACATCGCGGTTTCGGTCAGCGAGACCAAGGTGCGTTTTGCGACGCCGGACATCACCCTGACATCGAAGGTGATCGATGGAACCTTCCCCGACTACACCCGCGTTATTCCGCAGGCCAACAACCGCAAGATGGAAGTGGATGCCGCTGAATTCGCGCAGGCTGTGGATCGGGTCGCAACCGTGTCGTCGGAGCGTTCGCGTGCGGTCAAGCTGCAGCTGGACGGTGACAAGCTGATCCTGTCGGTCAATGCCCCTGACAGCGGCGCGGCAGAGGAAGAACTGGCCGTCGCCTATGGAGACGAACGGCTGGAGATCGGGTTCAACGCAAAATACCTGCTGGAGATTGCCAGCCAG